>DATGGW010000307.1:0-10981 GCA_035308345.1 Ktedonobacteraceae bacterium
TCAGGATTTTGTTCATCGTGTCAACACCGATGAGGTATTGCGCAAAGAGCTGGTAAGCGACCCGGATGGCGTGATTATGCGCGAGGGTTTTTCGCCAAGGGTTGCTCGTGTCGTGTTGCGATTGACACCGCATTTGACAATACATGGATCAATAGGAGCTCCCGGCTGCTGGTGGAATCGCTGCTAGAGCCTCAAAGCCGTAAATACACCGGAGTTAGTGCGCTGAGGCTGCCGCCGTGAGTGATGATACTCAACTACCGGTAAGTCCATTTGCCGCTCGGCAGCAAGTGCTGCGTGAGCGGCTTCATCTTCTAATCTCGATGTTGCATCCCGCGCTGCGAGTGGATGTTGAACGCGCCTTTGCGGAGCGCGGTAAGCTCCTATTTCAATCTCCCAATGACAGCAGTGATACTGATGCTGGCAATCCCCCAGGTTCATGGCCTTTGCTCACCATGCTGGTAGCCCAACATTTCTCCCCCGGTATCGATACAACGCTTGCTGCGAGTGTGGCAATAGCGACTGAATGTTTCGTCTGCGCGCTGGACTTGCTTGATGACGTGGAAGATGAAGACCGGACAGCGGTTATCGGGGAGCTTGGGGCCGCGCGCGCGCTCAATGTCTCGACGACTCTGCTGGCGCTTGCGCAACGAGCCATCCTCTCGCTAACGCTGCTACATATAGATGCGCAACTCATACTGCGCTTGCTGGATACGCTCCAGGAATCAACACTTGTGGCTACCGCCGGACAGCATCGAGATTTATTGGCGGAACGGCGCGAGGCCAGCGATCTCACACGCGAAGAATGTGTCGAGATTGCTGCTGCCAAAGCAGGAGCTATTATGCGTCTCGCCTGCCTGTCAGGGGCAATCTGCGCGGGCGCGACTGAAGCCGAGCGCGCTGAATTTGCAGAAATAGGGGAACTATTGGGGATAGCGCATCAACTTGACAATGATTCCCATGACTTGTATTATCTATTACAATCGGTTGACACATCGTCAGGTATGCCTGCTGAGGGAAGCGCGAAGACGGACCTGGCACGAGGCAAGAAAACTCTCCCAGTTGTGCTTGCTAGCAGTATGAGTACGCCTCTTCAGGAAAGACGCGAATTATCCGATGGAGAAAAACAGGAGTATCGGCGCGCTCTTGACGAAGGCATCATGACCACGTGGGGCATCAGCCTGCTTTATCGCGAACGAGCCTATGACCTTTTACGAGCGATTTCTTTGAGGTCACCTCTTGCTCCAGAACTAAGTTTGTTGTTGGGCTTCAAGTAGTGGATTCTTTTGCGACGGGAAGTATGGGAGGGAAATGAATGAAATACCTGAACTGGGTGCGTAGCCGAGCCGGGCGCTTCCCGGTCATATTCTCTGCAATCATCGTCTATTTCCTTTTGCTAGACCTGGGCGGGCTGCGTTTCTTTCCCCAAGGTGGTGCGAATGCCACTGCGCTTGCTTCATTCTGGTTTCTCTTCGGCTTCTCGTCTCTAACAGCGCTCATGTTTCTCACTATTGGCAGCCTGGTCTGGCTCTTTGCGCGTAACCGGCGAGTAGCACTCCTTCTTTTTTGTTGCTCATTTACTATGATGATTGCCTTTGTGGTGCAGACAGGGTCAGTCTCAAATGATGTAGCGTCTGGTATTCTCAGCAGTGTTAGCAGCATATTGACGGTCGAGTTATTTGCCATCTTCTTAATGCTGTTTCCAAGAAATTACCTGCCTTCGATACTATCGAGGAAAAACCGTCATATCCAGCCCGCGAAGTATTATCTGCTGTGGGGATACCTGGTGGTGATGAGCCTGCTATGTATCGCGTCGATTATGGGAAACATACTATACTTCCCGCGACTGCCGCTTTTTGCCCTCGTGTATAATTTTGTCAGTAATTTCTACTTTTTGTTTGCGCTGGTAGGCATCATAGTCACCATGATTATTTCTTACAGGCGATTGCCTACGCTGCGCGAACGCCAGCAAGTTCGCCTGTTTATGGGTGGTGTTGTGCTGGCATTTGCGCCTTTTTTACTGCTGACGATATTCCCACTCCTGTTGGGTTTGTCATCGAAGTTTGTGGTTAACGGGCAGATCAGTACGCTCTCGGCTATGCTTTTACCTCTGGCGCTTGGCTATTCTATCCTGCGCTATCAAATACTCGTATTCGACATGTATGTTCGCCGCGTTGTTGCCTGGGTTGTAGGCGCTGTTAGTCTTATAGTGCTGGGCTACCTGGTGGTGACGTTCAGCAGCCTGACTGCATGGAGTAATTCCACGGCACATATCGTGGTGGTTGCTTTTGCCCTGGCGGCACTGGCTCCATGCGCCTGGTGGCTGGCGCATGTAATTACAGAACGACTCTTCTTCAACGAAATTCGCTATTATCGCCGCCTGATTGAAAAACCAGCTATGCTTGCGCGCGAGACATTTGATATCGATGAGGCGGCAACACTGCTTACCCTGGCAATCGTTGCTGCTTTCGAGATAGATGAAGTGTGCCTGTATGTACTGGACCAGGAAACCGGTAATTACCAGCTATCTCCCGAGCTTGAGACTGTAAACCAGCAGGATGATGCTCGCCAACGTTTGGCCCGGCTGCTCTTTGATGCAAGCCAAATGGTCATCGAGGGGAAACAAGCGCATAAGCAATTAGCGCTTTTCAGCAACGTGAACTGGCTTCCAACCGGGCTTCCATTGTTTACCAACGTTGCAACAGCTAAACGCCCCCTTTTGCTGAGTGAGGCTGCGAAAGCCGTAGGAGATCTGCCTACGGGCCTGGCGCGCTACCTGTCAACCGATGCGTATGTCGAAAATGATCCACTGCTGATACCCGTGCGTGCGCAGGGTAAGATGATTGGTCTGCTGGCGTTGGGCGAGCGTAGTGATGGTCAGCAGTACGCGGGTCCCGATTATGAAGTTATAGATCTCATAGTGTCGCGTTTCGCGCCAGTGCTGGAAACGGCGCGTCTCTACCGGCAGGCGGGTCGGCACGCTATAGCCCTTAATGCGTTATATAGTGGAAGCCTTGCGCTGGAAAAAGCTTATAAGAGCATTGAAGAGGTTGCAGCGGCTTATGCAGCCGTTGCCGCCGACGCCATCAAAGGTGGAGCGGAGATATGGCTACATGTGGATAAAGAACATGCAATCAAGCGTATCTTGCATGTTGGTGAGGGCCCGCTTCTTATCAAAGAGGAGCAGCTGGAGTCCCTGCGGGAAGAGGACTGGCAAGCCCGGTTTTATATTGGTCCCGACCTGCGTACATGGCAAGGGTCTTCGTCTGATGTTCCGGCATGTCTGCCTCAAACGCCCCTTTTCCCTTTTGCCTGGCTGCCGCTGCTGACGAAAGGAGACCAGCGATTTGGCATGCTGGCGCTCACCTATCCGCGTCCGCACCTGTTTTTAGAGGAGGATAAGCGTGTCTTGTCGATGTTTGCCAGCCAGTGCGCGGCGGTGATGGAGAACACGCAGATGACCATTGCGCTGCGTGATGCCTATGAACAGCAGAAGGAACTGGACATTCTAAAAGACCAGTTTATCATGACAGCTTCTCACGAATTGCGCACGCCATTAACTGCGGTGCAGGGCTATATCGAGTTATTACAGAACTATAACGCGCGTTTGAATACTGAAGAGCGCGCCGAATTCATTGCCAAAGCGCAGCGTGGTTGTGACGAACTGGTGTTGATGGTTGGCAATATCATGGATTCCAGTCGTATACAGGTTGATATTAACGAGGTCAGTCTAGGCCCGGTACCGCTTGCAGCTTCGGTGGCACACGTGCTGGAAATCATGGAGGGTGTTACCATACGTGAAAACAGGCTCATCCGGCTTGATGTTTCTGGCGATATTGTGGTCATTGCGGATGAGCTGCGCCTGAGACAGATCATTCTGAACCTGGTGGGCAACGCCGTCAAGTATTCTCCCGCCGCTTCCCCGCTTGAAATCTCAGCCAGTGTTACTCTTGAAGAGAGCACGCTACGCATTCGCGACTTTGGGTCGGGCATACCGCCGGGAGACCAGCCGAGGCTTTTTGAGCGATTTGTGCGGCTGGAGCGCGATATGAATAGTCCAGTGCGCGGCGCGGGCCTGGGGTTGTATATCAGTAAGCAACTGGTCGAGGCAATGGGAGGGCATATGTGGGTAGAGAGCAGTGGAAAAGAAGGGGAAGGAAGCGTCTTTGCTTTTTCCCTCAAGCAATATCATGCCGTCCAGGCGCTGGCGTCGTAATGTATCCTCTTTCTCGCGCATAATTCCACAATGATTGCTGCAACTGCCTGCGAGCGCGCGAGATGCGGCTCATAACCGTCCCTATGGGGATCTGCAGGGCTTCCGCAATCTCTTTATATGTCAGGCCCTCAATATCGGCCAGGATGACCGGCATGCGAAAGTTGATCGGCAGATCGTTCAGCGCTTTATAGACATCCTCGTCCAGGTACTTACTGAGTACCTCGTCCTCGGTTGCTGTAGTCAACTCCTGCCCGTTCAGATCGCGAATGCGATTGTAGAGATAAAATTCTTCCCCTTCGGGAAGTGAGGCAGGCGTTGGGTGCGTAGCCTGTTTGCGGTAGCGATTGATGGCAGATGTATTTAAGATGCGGAAGAGCCACGCGCGTAAGTTGGTGCCTGGCTGGTATGATTTTGCAAAGCGGAACGCCTTTAGCATCGTTTCTTGAACCAGATCTTCCGCCTCCTGCTGATTGCGTGTCAGCCGTAATGCTGTGCGATAAAGACTATCTAACTGGGCAATGACGCCCGCCTCAAAATCCTCTGTAACGTGATCGTCACCTGGCCCACTCTGTGACTGTGGCGACAGCGACTCTTCAAACATTCACATCTCCTCTATCACTGGATGACTTGTACTGTCACCCGGTACTATTGCAGTATATCGTATACTGCCTGGGAATGAAAGCCCTCCCCATTTATGTTAGAATGAGCAGAACAATGTAATAGCGAGACGACAAGTTTTATGAGTCTCATGAAGAACACGAAAAGTGGAAGGTTTATGGAATGTATGGACTGTATTGAAACCGTTGCTCGTCTCCATCTGTTTATTGACCGGGAACTCAGCGTAGATGAAGTCGCAGTTGTGCAGCAACATTTGATTGCCTGCCCAAATTGCGAATGTCGTTTTCACTTCGACTTGAGTGTGAAGCGGTTGATTCACGAACGCTGTACCATCGAGCGTGCACCAGCGCACCTGCGAGAGGCGGTGATGCGCCTGGCCCGTATGCCTGCTGGCGAGGCTGTTAAACTCGACCCAGAGTTGGAGATGGAGATCAGAGCTGATCTACTGGAAGAATGTTAGTACGGGCGTAGTGAGCTTCCGGGGCGACCGTGTACCAAAAAACTACACATTGATGCCCAGGATAAAGAAGCGATTGAGCGAGAGCAGCAAATTGAAGTAGATCATGATGCCCATGAGAATCATGATGATACCTGTGCCGATCTCGATTTTCCCGGCGTGCGGCTTCAACCACTTGAGCACCTTGCTCAGGCGGTCAAGTCCCAGGCCGAGCAGGAGAAATGGAATACCCAGGCCGAGCGAATAGATCAGCAGCAACAATACTCCTTCGCGCAAGGTCTCGGTGTTGGACGCAAGCACGAGAATAGGCCCCAGGATCAGCCCGACGCAGGGCGTCCAGCCGATAGCAAAGATCAAGCCTATCAAAAAAGATGCCGGGTAACCTGGACGATTAGGACGATATTCAAAGCGTTTTTGCCGGTAGAGAAAGGGCAATTTGAACAGCCCTGTCAGATGTAGCCCTATGATCACCAGTAAGACTCCGCCTACCTGGCGCAGCAAAAACTGGTGGATTTTCAGGAATGCCCCTAACGCGCTGGCGGTTGCGCCTAATGAGACGAACGCCAGCGTGAAGCCTGCTACAAACACCAGCGCGTGCAGAAATGTGTTAAGGCGCGCCGGGCCATCTACCTCTACCTGTTCGCCCTGGTCGCCTGTAGATTGATAGATACTCTGCCCGACAAGCTGAGCCAGGTAGATAGGGACGAGCGGTAAGACGCAGGGCGAAAGAAAAGAAGCCAGACCCGCGATAAAGGCCACACCAAGCGTCGCTTGTGATGAAATCATAAAGAGTGGAGCTCCGAAATATCGTTATTTGCTGTGCATACTATAATACGCCACTGCCAACGCTGCAAGAGGTGAGGTTCAGGGGCTTTTCTTCCTTCTTTCCTCAATACCAACCTCCGAACGATCACCAGGGCGGGGACAAGCCCGCGCCCGTACCCTACACGAACGGGACGCTCCACCGTACAGGGTACGGGCGCGGGCTTGTCCGCGCCCTGGTCGCGTCGCCATTGCTACGGTTTAAAGATGCGCTGCAGATGTTTCCAGAATGTGCGATGTGTTACTGGTATTTGCGCATCTTGCTCACTGGTAGTGGGATTATCTGCGTTGAGTGGTCCGGTTGGAATATCATCTTGCTGTTCCGCTGCCTGGCCAGAGGAAGTGTCCTGGTCGGATTCACCGGGTGTGTGAGGCTGTCCCTGGTTGTTGAGTTCGGCGGAGGAAGACTGCGCAGCCTCCCAATCTATGAAACGCGGGCGTTGCGCCTGTGGGCGTTTCGGCGGACGCATTACGATTCCTTCGCGCTGCCCTGGCAGACGCATCTGGCCGGTAATGCCGGACGGGGTGGGCGCTTGCAGCCGCAAATCGCGCAGGTCCTGTGCCATGAGCGAGGCATGTTCATAACGTTCATCGCGGTTGCGCGCCATTGCCGTCAGGATGATTTGTTCCAACTCTGGGGAAAGCTCGTTATTGAACGCAGTAGGTAGACGCAGCGACCCGCCAACGATGGCCTGGGTCAATTCTGATAAAGTGCGACCGGTAAAAGGACGGTGTCCTGTGACCATCTCGTAGAGCACTGCACCGAGCGCGTAGATATCGCTGCGATTATCCAGCGTCTGCCCCCAGACCTGTTCGGGGGAAGCATAGTAAATGCTGCCGACCAGTGTTTTGGCAACCGTTATTTGCTGGTGGCCAGGGGCGCGGGCGAGGCCGAAATCCATGACTTTGATCTTGCCCCAGCGATCGAGCATGAGGTTTTCGGGCTTGATATCGCGGTGTATGACATTGCGCTCTTTGTACGCGGAGTCGAGGGCGTCGGCGATCTGGGCAGCATATTCGGCGGCCAGGTGTTGTGGCATAAGCGTATCGATTTGCAGCAAGCTTCCAATGGTTGGCCCCTGCACAAATTCCATCACAAAATAAAGAAATCCGCCCTGCTGGCCGGCATCATAGATTTGCACGATATTCGGATGATTCAAACCGGCGATTATCTGGGCTTCGCGGATAAAGCGTGCCACATAGGAAGCGTCCCTGGCAAGGGCGCGCGGTAAAACCTTTATGGCTACCTCACGTCCCAGCGCGATTTGCCTGCCGCGATACACCATCCCCATGGAGCCGCGCCCTATTTCCTCTTCCAACAGATAGCCGCCCAGGCTCTGACCTGCCAGTTCATTCATGCAATGCGCAGCGCAGGGACCCCAAACCGTGGCAAGGTTTCGGGGAGGGAGCGCTGTCCTCCTTCCCTACTTAATTTTTACGGCCTACGAAGCTACAACTTCAATCAAGGTAATCCTTGAGGATACGGCTGGCTTGCGGATGCCGTAACTTACGGATGGCGCGTTCCTCGATCTGGCGCACACGTTCGCGAGTGACTTTGAGCTTTTTACCTACTTCTTCGAGCGTGTGGTCGTGGTCGTCCATCAGGCCGAAACGTAGCTCAATCACCTGGCGTTCACGCGTTGTCAGCTGGTTAAGCGCCTTGCGAATTTCCTCGCGCAGCAGGCGTTGATCGGTAATTTCTACCGGCCCGCGCTCGCGATTATCTTCGATGATGTCGCCGAGTGTATTTTCCTCCTCCTCGGAGAGGGGAGCATCGAGCGAGAAGACTTTCTCGGCCCAGACCAACAGTTCATTTACCCGCTCCGAAGTCATATTCAGGCGTTCGCTGATGTTTTCTGGCGTGGGTTCGCGTCCGAGTTCCTGGTAAAGCTGTCGGGTCATACGCTTGACGCGCATGACTTCTTCCATGATGTACACCGGCAGGCGCACGGTGCGCGTCCCCTCCAGGATAGCGCGTGTGATGGCCTGTTTAATCCACCAGGTGGCATAGGTGGAGAAGCGGAAGCCCTTCCTATAGTCAAACTTGGTGACGGCGCGGATCAACCCGATGTTGCCCTCGCCGATCAAATCTTCCAGGGAGAGTCCCTGGCCGACGTACTTTTTGGCGATGCTGACCACCAGTCTCAGATTGGCCTCGATCAACTGGTTACGCGCTGTCTTATCTCCAGTTTCTGCTCGTTCGGCGAGGGAGGATTCTCTGGCTGCAGAGAGTAATGGAATACGTGAAATTTCGCGGAGATAGAGGCGCAAACTATCGCTTTGTGCCAGGGTACTCAAGTCTGATTCCTGGATGGCTTCGCGTTCTGGCTCGGCTGGTTTATCGGCTTCAAACATAACTTCCTGTTCCAATTTGCTCGCTCTCTTCTGCCTGCGCTCTCCGGTTTAAGGCGTGGGGAACTGCGCGATTCCCTGTTCCTCAAAGCAGAATGCATCAAAGATCAGCTACTTAATGGTGTCATTTTATCACACCTCCGTGTTATTGCAAGCGTCGGTATGCTATAAGACAAAATGCATAATTTTATCTCTACTTTTCTTTTCGGCTGGATTTGTTTTTCGCGTAGAAAGCGGGCTTGCAAATCATACAGAGCCGCAGGCGGGCGCGATAAATCTGGCCCCTACCCCTGTGTATTGTAACGTAGATAGATTTGTGCGTATATGTATCATAGAATTGTTTAGTTTCGTATAAGCATAAAATGGAATAATCTAATCCTGGCATGTATAGGAAAAATATATGGTTGATACGTTGTCGTTGAAGCCTGGAACGGTGATCGGTGGTCACTACATCGTCGGAGCTTTGCTCAATTCAGGTGGGTTCGGCTCGGTCTATCGCGGTTTTGATACCAGCGAGAGCAATCGGCCTTGCGCCATCAAAGAGACCTATGATGTAACGCCAGCCGCGCGTCGCCAGGCTTTGACAGAGGCGGCTGTGCTGTTCACCTTTAACAGCGCGCACCTGCCCCAGGTCTATGATGCGTTTGAAGAGCAGCGACGTTTCTACCTTGTAATGCAGTTGATCGAGGGTCAGGATCTGCTCCAATTGAGCAAAAGCCGGGGCAGGCCATTCAGCGAACAGGAAGTTTTACGCTGGCTGCTGCCCGTAATAGATGTGCTGCAGGAACTGCACAGCCGCAATCCTGCCGTCATGCATCGTGATATCAAACCTGGCAACATTATTCTGACCCCTGACGAGCGAGCGGTGCTGGTTGATTTTGGCCTTACCAGGCTTTACGATCCATCGGGCATCAGTCAGACGATGGTGCGTGCGGTATCCGAAGGTTTCAGTTCTATTGAGCAATATATTGGCAAGACCACTCCCCAATCTGACATTTACTCGATGGCGGCGACCATGTATTTCCTGCTGACTAACACTGTGCCGCCGGTTGCTATCGAACGTAGTTTTCACGACGAACTGGTTGCGCCGCGTTTGCTCAATGCGCAGATTTCGCCAAATACCGAGGCTGTCCTGCTCAAGGCGCTGGCGGTCAACGCAGATCAGCGTTTTGCCAGCATGCATGAGTTTGCCAGGGCATTGCAACAGCCGGTATACGCTACTCATGTCTATACCGACCAGGCATTCGCCAGCGCGCCGACAGAGCGTGTCGTACTTACGCCCCCGCCTCCGCCGTTTGTTTCCATGCCTGCACCCGCGCCGGCATACGGCGTGCAGCCCCAGTACCAGCCTGCGCGCCCCCAGGGCGCGGTTCGCTCGCGCCCGACACCAGTGCCCCCAGGCCAGGCTGCAAGCACACCACCATATCCCATGCTGCCTCCACGCCCAGGCGGTGCGCCGCAGCAGCGCGCTCCCAGGATACAAAACTATAAAGCATTGCCTGGTCCCTATAATCAGGGATGCTTATGGGGTATGGTACAGGGAATATGCGCTGCCTTGATCGTGTTAAATATGAAAAATGAAGCCTACTTGTACGTGGCAGTGGTTGAAGGCTTTTTCTTCTACTTCCTGGCGGGTTTTTTGACGACCCGCAGGGGAGGAAGCTCTTTGCGCGGGATGTGGGCCGGGTTCTGGTCGGGCATTTTTAGCACCATTATATTCTGGGTTGTGTTGCTGGTTGGTCTGCTCATCGAGGTGGCGCGGCGCGTCCAACTTGACGCCAATGCAGCGAGGCAACTGGGCCAGCCATTTGATATCGCTGCTGAGCTTGGCCGGGCCTTCCGACTGGTTGCGCCTTTACTGGCGAACCAGCAAAACTCGCAGCAGAGCGGTGGGAGCTTGATTACTTTTCTGGCTGCCGGTCTGCTCGTCGCCATGACGCTAGGTTTGACAGGTGGCTTGCTGGGAAGCAAGCGGGCCAGGAAGCGGAACGCGGGGTATCCTACTCCGTAGGAGGCTTTGTTCGATGCGTGCAGTGATCTCCGAAAAGTTACGAGGCTATCTGCGGCAAGTCGGCAGTGATGTCCTGGCCGTCACCCTTGAACCGCTGCGCTGCTGAAGCGGCACCTTCTTCGAGGTATCGGTCGATACCCGCGAACCACGTGAACTGAGCAACTACGAATCTTTTGAGCAGGATGGCACGCGCATCTACTATTCTCCCAAACTTGGCCGTAAAACCGATGTGCTGGAACTCGATTATGTGCGCTTGCTCTTCCGCAGCAGGCCCATTATGTCCGGGCCGGAGGAGTTGGTGGCGCGGGTTATTATGGGACGGTTTTAGGGGGCAGGGTGACCACCAGGCAAAGGTCCATATTTAACGACGGAGGCGAACACAGGGGAGGGTCTGTGAATGATTGCCAGGGCGACCGCAAGGGTCGCCCCTACTATATACGAAAGGACGGAAATACGCCCTGATCACAAAGGATGCCTCCGTATTTCTTGACCGCTTGTGATACTATCT
>DATGGW010000308.1:0-14853 GCA_035308345.1 Ktedonobacteraceae bacterium
CGCCCGACCATCTCACCGCCATTAAACGCTCGGTTCGGCTTCCAGTTTTGCGTAAGGACTTCATCTTCGATGAGTACCAGCTATACGAGGCGCGCGCGTGGGGCGCGGATGCCATCCTGCTGATCTGCGCCATACTCGACGATACTCAGTTACGCCATTTACTTGCTATATCGCACACCCTGAGCATGCATTGCCTGGTGGAAGTGCATAGCAAAGAGGAAGCACTGCACGCGGTTAGAGCAGGGGCACAGATCATTGGCGTCAACAGCCGCGATCTCGTCACGTTCGAGCTGAACCCGCACCTTATAAGAGAACTGCGCCCGCTCATTCCGGCAGATCGCGTACTCGTGGCTGAGAGCGGCATCCATACCCAGGCTGATGCCAGAAGACTGGCGCGCTGCGATATACAGGCTATGCTGGTAGGCGAGTCGCTGGTAGTCTCGCGTGATATCCCTGCACAGATGCAATCACTTCTCTATGCTGCGAATGCCAGCACACAGGTAAAAATCTGCGGCTTGCGCGCTCCCGAACACGCTCAAATCGCCATCGAAGCGGGCACAGATATACTCGGACTGGTCTTCTACGAGCCAAGCCATCGCTACATCCAGCCGCGAGCTGCGCGCGCGTTGGTAGAGAGCATCCAACAGAAGCAAACGCAGGTCGATATCGCCGGTGTCTTCGTCAACCGCGAAGCAGACTTCATCAACGACATTACTGAACAGGTGGGCTTGCAGTTCGTGCAGTTGCATGGCGATGAAGCGCCGGAGTTCTGCCAGCGCATCACACGCCCGGTCATCAAAGCATTGCGCCTGGATGGTCCGGGAGATGTAAGCCGGGTAAGAGCCTATCACGAAACAAGCTGGCACGTCTTGCTCGACACTCCTACAGCGCATTGGGGTGGCACCGGCGAAACCCACGATTGGACACTGGCACGCTCAATCGCGCAAGAAATACCCATTCTTTTAGCTGGCGGGCTGACACCTGAAAATGTTGCCGATGCCATACACCAGGTTCGTCCCTGGGGTGTCGATGTAAGCAGCGGCGTGGAAACCAACCGTGTGAAGGACCAAGAGAAGATACGGATGTTTATTCACAATGTTCGCAATTATGGGCAAACAGGGCGGGGACAAGCCCTGGATCAAAAAGGATACAGCAGATGCAAACACATATAGACACAACCACCTACCAGCACAACCATTATCCCGATGAGCGCGGGCGTTTTGGCTCATTCGGCGGCAAATTCGTTCCCGAAAGCCTGATGGGGCCGCTTGCCGAGTTAGAGGACGCCTATGCACAGGCAAGCAGCGACCAGCAATTTCTGGCCGAATTGCAGGCGCAACTGCGCAGTTTCGTCGGGCGTCCAACCACCCTGCATCATGTGCCGCGCTTCTCAAAGCTGGTTGCGCCCGCAGTCCAGGTCTACCTCAAACGTGAAGACCTGGCGCATACGGGGGCGCACAAGATCAACAACGCGCTGGGGCAGGGCTTGCTGGCAAAACGCATGGGCAAACAGCGCATCATTGCCGAAACGGGCGCGGGACAGCACGGCGTGGCTACAGCGACGGTGTGCGCCATGCTTGGGCTGGAGTGCATCGTCTACATGGGCGAGGAAGATATACAGCGTCAATCACTCAACGTCTTCCGCATGAAGCTGTTAGGTGCGCAAGTGCGCTCCGTCACCAGCGGCAGCCGCACACTAAAAGATGCCATCAACGAGGCCATTCGCGACTGGGTAACGAACGTCGAAACGACTTTCTACCTCATCGGCTCCGTTGTCGGGCCGCATCCCTATCCACGCATGGTGCGCGATTTCCAATCGGTAATCGGATTCGAGGCGCGAGAGCAGATCACAGCGCAGGCGGGACGACTGCCCGATATGGTGATAGCCTGCGTGGGCGGCGGCAGCAATGCTATCGGCATCTTCTACCCCTTCGCAGACGCGCCCGGCGTGCAACTCATCGGCGTGGAGGCCGGAGGCGCTAGCCTGCAACAGGGACAACACGCCGCAACGCTCGTGGCCGGCCGGCCAGGTGTCTTGCATGGAGCATATAGCTACCTGTTGCAAGATGCCGATGGGCAGGTTTTGAACACGCACAGCATCTCAGCGGGATTAGATTATCCAGGCGTAGGACCAGAACACAGCTACCTGAAAGAAACCGGGCGCGCCACCTACGTCTCAGCCGGCGATGACAAAGCGCTGCGCGGTTTGCAGGCGTTAAGCCTGAGCGAGGGCATTATCCCTGCCCTGGAACCTGCCCACGCTCTGGGTTACTTACTAGAAATGGGCGAACAGGGCCAACTGGCGCCTGGATCGCTTATTATCTTAAATCTTTCGGGGCGCGGAGATAAGGACATGCTCACCGTCGCAAACGCGCTGCACGTCACGCTGATGAACTTTGACGACCAGGATCGGGAGTGATCTGTCATGCTTCGCTGCGCTCAGCATGACATGACCGACTTCGATTAGTAATGTTCATTAGGGAACTCAGCGAATGCAATCGACGCGAGAACTGGACCAGGGCGGGGACCAGGGGCACGGGGGCTGGGTATGCCCGTACCTTGCTACGAAGCGGCCCCTGAAACCCGTATAGGGTACGGGCGTGGGCTTGTCCCCGCCCTGGACGCTGCTGCACAAACATTATCATTAGGAGGAGACAATGATTATATTCCAATATGACCCGGAGATCACCAGGCGCTACCCATCCATTGTCGGCGGGGTGATCTACGCGCAGGGCATGACTAACAGTCCGACACCGCCAGCGCTGCAGGTTGCTTTCCAGGCGGAACAACAGGCAACCATCCAGCGTATCGGGGATACGCCGCTCAGCCAGGTACCGGCGCTGGCGGCATGGCGCAGCGCGTTCCGCGAATTTGGCGTAGAACCAACCCAATACCGCTCTGCTGCCGAAAGCCTGCTGCGCCGCCTGACGAAAAAAGGCGACATCCCCTGCTTCAACGCGCTGGTCGATTTGTGCAACCTGGTCAGCATTCGCTATGCCCTGCCCGCAGCCGTCTTCGATACCCGCACCATACATGGTACTTTGACCGTACATTTTGCCAGCGGCAGCGAACGCTATACCACGCTCGGACAGAGCGAAGTGGATCATCCTGATGCGGGCGAAGTGGTTTTCAGCGACGCAACCGGCCTGGTAATAGCGCGGCGCTGGTGCTGGCGACAGAGCGAGCAGAGCGCGGCGCAGCCCGACACCACAACCGCCATCATCACTATCGAAGCGCACCATGCCAATGCGCATCAGGATATCGAAGCAGCCCTGCAAGATTTGCTTGCTCTGCTCGAAACCTATGCAGGCGGCACATACACAGCGGGTTTACTCGATGCAGGGCAACCAGTCTTCAACGTACAGATTGAAAGAGTCGGAAACTATGCGCAGAAATGAAGGTTCCAGGGCGACCGCAAGGGTCTCCACCCATCTACCCAACTACCCCCGCCCCTACAATGAACGCGCCGCAGCCTCCCATCGTAGTCATTGTAAGGGCGGCAGTGGTGTGGATGCGGAGTGAAGACCCTTGCGGTCGCCCTCGTCCTTTCTTGATCACATCCCAACAACCCTGGAGAATAATATGCAAACAATATCAAACAACAGCATACCTGCCGCGCGGATCACCCACGCTTTCGAGCTGGCAAAGCAGGCAGGGCGTGGCGTCCTCATCCCCTATTTCATGTGTGGCTTTCCTACGACAGAGCAAAGCATCGAACTCGTGCTTGCGGCCATAGAGGGGGGAGCAGATATCGTCGAGCTGGGCATGCCTTTCAGCGACCCACTCGCCGATGGCGCAACCATCCAGCGCGCCGGACACGTTGCGTTAGAGCGCGGCATGAGTGTCAATGGCTGCATGGAGATCGCTCGCCAGGTTACCGCGCGCAGTCATGTTCCTTTGATCTTCATGGGCTACTATAATCCACTGTTGGCCTATGGCATCGAACGATTTTGCAGGGAAGCAGCCGCCGGTGGCATCTGTGGCTTGATTATCCCGGACCTGCCGCCCGAAGAGGCCGCGCTCCTGCAAGACGCGGCGCGCACCAATGGCATAGCGGTCATTTTCCTGGTGCCGCCCACCACAGCCGATGAACGTATTAAGCTCATAGTACGCGCCGCTGCCAGCGGGCCGGGGAGCTTCATTTATTGTGTCTCACTGAGCGGCGTGACCGGAGCGCGCGCGGAACTCCCTCCCTATTTGCGCAGCTTCATAGCTAAGGTCTATGGCTATACGAAAAAATATGGCCTCCCACTGGCAATAGGCTTCGGGCTATCTACCCCACAACATATCGTCGAAGTGACCAGTTATGCCGATGGAGCGATAGTAGGCAGCGCGCTCGTCAAACTGATCGAGCTAACCCCGCCTGAAAAGCAGGTCGAGGCAATCAAACACTATATCAAAAGTTTGCAGCAGGGAACGTCTGGAGACAACCATTCAGAGAGTGATATTTCAGGGAGACCGCCAGGGTCGCCCCTACCCTGACGAGCCAGCGTCGTACTTCGTATATAGTAGGGGCGACCCTGGCGGTCTCCCTGGTCAATACACCTGATGAAAATGTTGAACCTGATCCCCAGGCTGCCTTGCCAGTATCCCTTACAATAGAGATATCTGTAAACTCGGCCTTGCAGACAAATCTTGCATTAAAAGGGAGCAGGCATGTATTGTAGAGGCATCCGGGGCGCTACCACGGTTGAGCGCAACGAGCGCGAAGAGATACTCGCGGCGACGACAGAGCTTTTGGAACTGCTCATTCAACAGAATGACCTGCATGCTGAAGATATCGCCAGCGCAATCTTTACCATGACCGGTGACCTGGACGCGGAGTTTCCAGCGCTGGCAGCTCGCGCGCTGGGCTGGACCGAAGTTGCGCTCATATGCATGCGCGAGATCCCAGTGCCCGGCAGCCTGAGTAAGTGTATCCGTATCCTGTTGCACGTCAACACCACGCGCAGCGCAACTGAAATCAAGCACGTATATATACGTGGAGCGGTCAATCTGCGCTCCACATTCAGCATGCAATAAACTATTGTCACGTTAGTAAGTTACAGGCAATCATGACGAAGGTGTCACGATGAGCCGCAGGACTGGCAAAGGTCGCCAGCAGCTATAGCCAGTCAGCCAATCGTCTGACCCCAAAAGACACAAAGGAGCAATTTTCATGATTGTCGTAATGCAAGCTCATAGTAACGACGAAGCTATCGAGCATGTAATGACCTTCCTCAAAGATCACGGATTGAGCGGTCATCTCTCTCAGGGTGTCGAACGCACCGTGATTGGCGTGCTCGGCGCGGTCGGCCCATCTGGAACGCGCACAACTGCCGGGGGCATCAACCCATCTATCAGTGAGGCGCTGGAGGGTCTCCCAGGCGTCGAGCAAGTCTTGATCGTCTCCAAACCTTTCAAACTCGCCAGCCGCGAATTTCATCCCATCAACACTATCGTCGAGGTGCCAGCGTCCTGTGTCTCAGACGGAGTTGCTCGCATCGGAGGCAGCGCGGTGGTGATGATGGCCGGTCCATGCACCGTCGAGAGCGAAAAACAGTTAATGACTACCGCCGAAGTGGTGCGCAGAGAGGGCGCGGTAATCTTGCGCGGCGGAGCTTTTAAGCCTTCTACCTCACCATACGGTTTTCGCGGCATGGGTGAAGCAGGGCTAAAACTGCTGGCTAAAGCGCGCGACGCTTTTGGTATGGCGATCATCACCGAGGTCATGACGCCCACAGACGTAGATATGATATGCGAGTACGCCGACATCCTGCAGATCGGCACGCGCAATATGCAAAACTACTTTCTCCTGGACGAGGTTGGTCGTGTGGATAAACCCGTCGTGCTCAAACGCGGCATGTCTGCCACTATCGAAGAGTGGCTACTGGCCGCAGAGTACATTCTCTCACAGGGCAATCCCAACGTAATCCTGTGCGAGCGTGGCATCCGCACCTTCGAGAAAATGACGCGCAACACTATGGATATCAGCGCCATCCCGCTGGTGAAAAAACTCTCGCATCTTCCCATCATCTCTGACCCCAGTCAGGGTACCGGGCATCGCGACCTGGTCTCCGCTATGTCGCTGGCTTCCGTGGCCGCCGGAGCGGACGCACTGTTGGTAGAGGTACATCCCAATCCCGACGAAGCGCTAAAAGATGGGGCGCAATCGCTGACCCTGCCCCAGTTCCAGAGTTTGATGCCACAGGTAAGTGCGGTAGCTATGGCTATAGGAAGGAGCATGGTTAGAGGATAAAGACATGTAGCATCAGCTTGCTCTCGTATTCTTTCTCCTGTTCACCACAAACAGAATTCCACCGAGTACGATGACCAGTACGCCGCCCGCGACGATGCCACCGACCAACAGCGGAGATATTGGGCAGGAGAGAGGCTGTGAACTGGCCGGGTTCGCGACTTCGTGCGCCGGTTCTATGTTGGGCAGACCGGACGAGGCTACAAAGCTGGGATCGAGGTTGATCTGCGCTGGCGCAATGCTCGTGTACATACGTGTGAGATAGCTGTAAGACTTCTCTAGCGCTGTCAATTCAGTTCCGTTTGCGTTGAGATTGCTGGTTGGCTGCGCGTATTCGGTAACAAAGCCATGCCCGTCCACTTTGTTCACCGCCTCGCTAACCAGGTTAGGATAGGAGGATGGGCTGTAGAGGTCGTTGCTCAACAGGTCGTAGTTCAGTTGCAGCGACTGGTAATTTTGTGGGATATAACGACTCTTCGCGAAGATCCAGACCAGGACACCTAAATTTTCTTTCCCCATGGGTGTCGCCATGCGCAGGGGAATCGTAATCGCCGACTGGCTGGTGGCATAGGTGATTTTCACCGGCAACATATCCTGTACGCCCGCGTTGCCCTGGAGACGCATAGCCAGGAAGAACATATGCGCGGCAATATAGGGTCGCATTTCCGCCTGCGATGCCACCGGGATCTTGTAATTATGTCCGGTCAGCCAGAGAGTGAGCGCCTGCGGGTTGTTTGAACTAATGACACTATAGTTGTAAGGGCCAACAGCTCCACTGCTGTAGACATTGACTGCACCCACGCTTGCGGGAGCTGGAGCCCCAGATGTACCAGATTCACAGCTGGGACTCGCGTTCTGAAAGAAACGCGGCGCGGTTTGCTGATCTAGCTCTTGAAAGAGGCTGATGGACGCTGTATCGACTTTGGGAATCGCCGGCACCGGCAGCACCCAGGCGAAATCTTTGGGCGAACCGGTATAGTGAATCTGCTCGTAGAGCGTGACCTGACCGGCATTCACAGCGAAAATGAGCCGTTCGGCGCCCTGCTCAGTGTAGTTATCTGCGCTAAACAAGCCACCGCAGGCCAATGCCGAGAGTGGATTTATAAATATACAGGCCAGAGCGAGCAGCAGCGAGTAGACACTGATACGTAATGGCCGTGAAGAGTGTATTGATACCCTGCTTTTCTTATCACGCATATATCTCTATTCCTCCCAGTTGAAATGCTGCGCGGATGTTTCTTTAGCGATATTGTAGCACGTGTGCGTTACCAAATTGTTACGATTTATGTTTCGAATTATGAAAAAGATGATCTCTTCTCACTATTTAGCCTGGCCGGTGTGCTATGCCTTTCGTAATGACGTAAAGAGCACGACAAAGCCGCTTAATGCGAGCCCGCACGCGATAAGCACAAGGACAATCTTCCCCCCGAGCGGGGCAATGAGCAGTCCTCCAACCGCCGCGCCAAGGGGCTCGCTGCCATAGGATAAGAAACGGAACGCGCTATTGACACGCCCCTGAAGATCGTCAGGTGTCAGGGAGAGGCGATAGGAAACAAGCGTCACTCCGTAGATTGGCCAGAAGAAACCCATCAATCCAAAGCCAGCAATCAACAGTGGTGCAGACGAGGCAAACGCTAGCACCAGCGCGGCAAACGCCCATATTATCACTGAACCGATGCTTATCTGACCAAAGCGCAGGCGTGCTCTTACCCACGGAGCAACGAATCCCCCGATGACGCCTCCAACACCCTCCGCGCTCAGTATGAGACCCAGTGTTTGCACATTGATGTGCAGCGCACCGCGAGCCAGCACAATGACAATCAGCGTGACCGGGCTAAGCAGGAAATTCACTGTCATAGTCAGCAGGGCCATGATGCGCAGCAGGCGCTGCCGCCAGAGGAAGCGCAGCCCCTCCGCAATTTCCTTATAGAGCGCGCGTCGATTTTCTGTCGTCCTCTCCAACTGAAATGACGCGCGCACGAACAGCAGCGACACAACCGAGGCCAGGTACGAAAGGCTATCCGACAGGTATGCCAGGATTGTTCCCATCTCAACTAGAGGAGCAAGCCCGATAATAAAGGCCCCCAGGCTCGGTCCGAAGAGCGTTCCGACATATTCTGTGGTCGTATCGAGCGCATACGCTCGCGGCAGGTGATCGGGCGCTACCACCTGGGGCAAAGCAGCAATTTGAGCAAGGCTGAAAAACACATATGCTGTGCCTTCGACAAAGGCAACGATATAAAGCTGGATAAGCGTCAGATGTCCAGGCACAAAAGCCAACGGTACGGAACCTAACGTGAGCCAGCGGATAAGATCGCAGCAAATCATGGTAACTTTGCGATTCCACCTGTCGACCAACGCTCCTGCCGGTAAGCTGAACAGGAGATAGGGAGCCTGCCGCACCGCCGACACAAAGCCTGCCTGAGCTGGAGAATGAGTTAGCGCAAGCACAAGCAACGGTACGGCCAGCCTGGAGATATTTGTTCCAAGCACCGAAACATTCTGACCGCTCCACACCAATAGAAAGTCGCGGTTGCGCCATAATGATGTTTTCTGCCCTGGCTCCCGTTGGGGAGTTTCTGTCTGATTCAACGAATGCTTTGCCAATCTTCAATTGCTGGGGAGGAGCACATCGATATGTAGGGACACCCCTGGTGGGTGTCCGGGCCTGGGCACTATTCTCGCGGGTTGTCCGGTCAGCTATGCCTGGTCATTCAGCGCAAGCGTCAATGTAGGCGCTTGCACTTTATGCTCGTCTGATATCGGCACGACAGCGGTTCCAACCGCGAAATACTCGATAATATGCGAACCCCAACCATGACTGCGTTCCTGCACGCGCATACCAACGACCCCCTGTGCAGCAAGATTCATCGCCTCGGCCTGCATACGTTCCATCGCCAGTTCCCGCGCATCGTACAGAGCCTGCGTGAAGTTGGGCATCTCAACATTCTGGCCCACCTGCTTCATCCACTGTCCGAGACTCTGGTGAGCCACGTGATAGACGCAGCTTCCCATTACCATGCCCGCCGGGCGATAGCCTGCGCGCAGCAGCGTCCAGAAATCCTGGCCTGAAAGATCGGAAGTGAAAGGCAAGCCGCGCGCATTACGGAAATTTTGGCCGCTGCGCGCGCGAATAGCCGTACCGACAGCCATAAATTCGGCCAGCGCTTCGCCCCACTCATAGCGCGTTATCACCAGCCTTACACCGATGATGCCATCAGCGCCCAGAATGTTGGCCTCTTCCTGCATGCGCGTCATCGCTAAATCGCGAGCATGATACATAGCCTGCGACAAAACCGTCATTTCCTGATTCTGGTTATAGTTCGCAATCTTTATACCGATATGATAAATTGAACTGCCCATCACCAGGCCCAGCGCATCAAAACCCGCCTCGCGTGCCAGCAGAAACTCATTCACCGAAAGGTCGCTTGTAAATAATCCCCGGTGCGCAGCATCACCGCGCATGATGGTAAGGCGTTCGCGCGCATGTTGTGGCAAATCGCCACCCAGTTGCTGCGGTGGCACACCCTGTGGTGGTTGCATAGCCATATCAAATGTTCTCCTTCTCAAATCGTAATCATGAAAGCTTCTCTACAAAATCTTATCAAAGCAAAAATCGGGTGAGCGCAATGTGTGCTTGCTCATTGTGGGCTGCGAACTGTGCCAACGCCTCAGCGATCTCTTCTATCCACTGCTCTACTGAAATCTGCTCCGCGCTCAGCACAATACCTCGCACAAGGTGAGCGCGCTGCGCCAGCAACGGCCCCTGCCGCTCCCTACTCATGCGATATTGAAACTCGCCCAATGTTACCGCAATTTCCTTAATTGGATGCTCGCGTGAAAAAAGGCCCGCGTGGCGCGTTACCCGGGTATGAGCGGGCAGTGCGCCTTCAAACTTCACAGCCAGCGCCTCTAAAAACGCTCCAAGATCGGTGTAATCTGCGCGCAATGATGCTGCAAACAACTCGACCTGCATCGACTGAGAGGGTTCATCCTGCATAACACTTTGCCTCGTTTGTAATCCTTGACTGTCTTGCAGTGTATTATAACACGGCAATAAATGTCTGTCCGTAATTATTGCCAGAGCGGATAAGCATCACTTTATTGCGTCGAGAACCCTCAGGGCGACCGCCAGGGTCACCACCCCTCCCTTTCACTAGTAGGTTTTTTGAAACACGCTGGCCATCAGGGCTGTCATCCTGAGCGCAGCGAAGGATCTCTCGCCGGGCCGCACGCAGATCCTTCGCTGCGCTCAGGATGACCTCTCCCACTTTACCGGTTTCTTTCCAAAAAACCTATTAGTGAAAGACCACCCTTCCTCCACACAACCGCAGCCCTTACAATGAACGCGCTCATACCCCGTCGTAATCATTGTAAGGGCGGGAGCGGAGTGGATGTGGGATGGAGACCCTTGCGGTCGCCCTCGCACTAAGCCCGGTGATAGCAGTTCTGACCTTTGCAGCCGCCCTTTCACTAAGAGTAATCATTCACAAACCTCCATCACTAGACAAACACCCAATTTCAGGGTATACTCAGTTACATAGCAAGCAAGCTTTATTGTATAAACATAAAGCTTGTCTTACCTCTGACCATCCTCTATTATTCTCCATTCTTGTTCCAAGCACTGCGACGGAACAACCACTCATCCTCACGGAGGTATCCCCAATGCCAGACATTTCCCCGACCGGCGAAATCGCCAGCTTCCTCGATGTCAATCAGTTCCAACCGGACAGGACACAGTTCGCCTGTGGCTTCTTTGCATGCGCGGTCGCGAAATCAATGTCCCCGGTGGGTCAACATCCCACTCAAACGGCGCAGGAGATGATCGCTGAGGCTGAAGCATGGTACGCGCAATATGACGGCGACAACTCCATGCGCAACATGGACGGCATGAGCTTGCAACAGCTTTATAACTTGCTGGCACAGATTGGCCTGCGCTTCCAGGCAAGCGCGACGAACAGTGAAATGCTGCGTGCCTGGCTGCGACTCGGCTATCCCGTGATTGTGGCAGGCGCTGAAAGCAGCTTTTATGACCTCGCGCTTGGCGATGGCATCCCTTACCCCTGGCATCCTTCCGGCAACCATATCATCTTGCTGACAGGAGTCACCTCTGATGGCAATTTCCTGGTGCGTGACACCGCCAACGTCACCGACCTCTATAACCCGGTCAGCCTGCGTCCTGGACCGCGCAGGTACGACGCCGCCAGAATGCAGTTGGTGAGCGCGACGGTGATCGTTCCTACGTGGCAGCCCACACCCCCGGCAGATTTTGACCCATTGAAAGAAACATTCGTGCCGGTCATCCCGCCAGGCTGGCATGACGATGGCGTGACGCTGTCCGCGCCCAACGGGCACAAGGTTGTGCTCGGCTTTCGCGATTATGTGCTTGCCAATCACTGGCATCCGGCAAACATGCCGTTACAAGAAGAACAGGGACGCGATCCGCTGGAGGAGTCCAATCCCACACTAGGCGCTGGCACGCAACAGATTTTCAACTGGACGGCCCTCGAATGGACAACGGCGCGCGGCGTCTTCGTGGCCTGGATTGGTCAGGAGTTATTACGCCTGCGCGCCGACAAAGCCGCGTTAGAAGCGCAAGTGGCAGCTCTCGAATCCAGGAAAAACAATTGAAACATCTGACACCTGGCAACAATGCACAGTTACAGGCCGATGTCGTGCTGGAAGGCGGCGGCGTGCGCGGTATTGGTCACGTGGGCGCGCTCAGTGTAGCCGAAGAAAAAGGGTATCAGTGGGCCAATATCGCCGGGACATCCGCGGGCGCATTTGTGGCCGCTATGCTTGCAGCGGGCTACAGCGCGAACGAGATACATAGCATTATGAAAAATGAGGTGGACTTTTCCCGCTTTGCGCAAGACCCCGGCCTTGATGGATTGCTTCCAGTCGAAGCGATTCACATGCTTCAACGCGGCGGCATTCATAGCGGAACCTACATCGAGACGTTCATCAGGCAGAAACTGCGCGCAAAAGGCATCGTCAAGTTTGGCGACCTGGTGCTGCGCGAGCAGGAGCCGGAAAATTCAAATTTCCGTTACCGCCTCACGGTCATCGCCTCGGATATCAGCTCAGGACTGATGCTGCGCCTGCCACAGGATATGTTGCTCTATGGACTTGACCCCGATGAATTGGATGTTGCCCAGGCCGTGCGTATGAGCGCCAGCATTCCATTTTTCTTCATGCCCATCAAGAAGAAGCACAAAGATGGGCGCAGTTGTCTGATCGTTGACGGCGGACTGCTTAGCAACTTTCCGGTCTACCTCTTCGATGTACCTGCTGAACCGCGCCATCCAACCTTTGGTTTGCGCCTGGTAGACGCGCCGCCTACTCCCGCCTACCCCTGGCCTGCCAACCCCACTAACAATGTGCTGCAGATCAGCCATGCACTTCTCAATACCATGCTGCGAGCGCACGACAGACTCTATATGGACGATCATACGTATGTCCGCACTATCGCAGTTCCGGTAGGTGGCATCAGCGGTACTAAATTTAATCTGACTTCAGAGGATGCGGATAAACTCTACCAGAATGGTAGAAACGCCGCCGAACAATTCTTCTCCACCTGGGATTTCGACGCATACAAAGCCGCCTATCGCAGTGGTCAACCCCCGAAGAGCCGCCGCGAACGTCTACATGAAAGTATGAAAGCCAGGATAGACTATCCTGGCGCTGACCCTGAACGCTCTAAGGGGGAGCCGTTGGTATTGTAATGTGTTTCGAGCGCCTTGAGCATCTCATGAAAGGCCCGCACGAGGTGAATATTGCGCAGCCTGTAATAGACTACAGTACCCTCTTTACGCGCGCTCACCAGTTGCAGCTTCAGCAATTGGTGCAAATGCTCCGAGGTTGTGGAGGGAGCCAATCCCAACTGATGGGCAATCTCCCCTGCACGGAGTTCATAACCGTCCGGGGAGTCCTGTCCATTGGGTGGGATAAGCAGTTCCAGAATGGAGCGCCGGCTCGAGTCACAAGCAGCATCTAAAAACTTATCAATATAGCGATCTACACGGAGGGGCCGACGATGAGCACTTGCCACAGAGGAAGATGTGCCGTTGTCGCTCGCCATAGCAGTATACTCCTTTCTTACATGCGTCCAGGCAGCGACGGAAGATCGCGGCTAGAGCATTCCTTTCTCTAGTCACGGATGAGTTGTGTCTTGCGTTTCAACCCCTGGTTAAAGATACAAAACAGGTCCATCAGCCTGTAAATGCTTTTTTGACGAAAAATACCACGCACTATATAATAAGCAATGTCGGTGAGTGCAGGCTTCTGCCTTTCGCGTTGTTTTCCGATTGGATCATACTCAGCCCCCAAATAGAGCAGACGAATATGTGTGTATGGGCGTGATAAATCACGTCGTGGGGCGGGCGACATGCCATGAGAAATACACATACATGAAATGGTGAACCTATGTCAAAGAAAACAGCCATACTCAATATCGGAAAAGCCTTCCTCGGCGTCTCATTTACCACCCTGGCCGCCATTGGTGGCGCCTGGGCTGGCGTGAGCGGCAACCCTCTATTCGCTGCCTTGCTGGCTGGCTCCACTGTACTACCAATGGCTCTTCTATCAGCTTCTGACACAATCAAATCTCAACTCCCTGCAATCTGGGAGCAAGACGGCTATCTCAAAATTCCGCCTCCTCAGGGATTCAGCAATACGCGAGATTGGGAAAATATCTGCGCCGAGATAGATGCACACCTGCCACATATTGTCCAAGAAATGCTTAAACGCATCTCCCAGTACCAGGGTGTAAAGACTACCGATGCTATCCAACAGATGTTTATCGAGGCCGTTATTGTGGAGCCTCTTACCTGGACATTTGGAGATGAGGGACGAAGAAAAGTTGCCCAGGCCGTAGTTGTCCCCATTTTACAGAAAATAAGTGAAATCCTGGAACCCGTCATTGTGCAGGCACAACGAGAAGACCTCTTGAGGGACTTTCGTAACACAGCCACTAATACAAAAGAAACAGTGGAGGTCCTCAAAGAGATACGCGATGCTGGCAAACTCCCCTCCCTCACCGACGCCGAAATAGCCGCCCAACGCCAACAATATTGCGATGCTCTCTACGAGCAATACCGCATGTTCGACTTCAAAGGCATCATGCACGTCGAAATGAACCGGCCCCTCAGCATCCCCATCACAGAAGTCTTCGTCTTCCCCGATGTCCTCGTTGGCGTCCCAGAATACGAAACAATGGAACGCGAAGACACGAAAAGCAACAAACAACTTGGAGAGGGCCGCCAGGACGAACAGGGAGACTTAATGCGACGAGAACGGGACTTCCAATCTGCTAGAAGAGAAATACGCGTTATCCAGCAACGTAAAACACTGAAAGAAACGTTGGCCGTTGGGCGTCGCTTCGTCATCCTCGGCGACCCCGGCGCGGGCAAATCCACCTTCTTGCGCTATCTGCTCTTACGTCTGGCAGAAAACCACGAGGAGTTCTTTACCCTTTTCCCACAAATAACCCTTTTCCCACAGCCAAACCTATTGCCACATTCAAGCTTATTCCCACAATCGTCCAACTTTTCATCCATCGTCCCACTCTACATGCCGCTCGCTCCCTACGCCGACTTCTGGCAGAAGAGCAAATCGGG
>DATGGW010000309.1:0-20767 GCA_035308345.1 Ktedonobacteraceae bacterium
TACGAAGCCTACCTGGGCGTACTCGTCGATGACCTTGTGACACGCCCACTCACCGAGCCATATCGCCTGCATACCTCGCGCGCCGAGTATCGCCTGCTGCTGCGGCCCGACAGCGCGGATTTGCGCCTGAGCGACTATGCCCACAGGTTCGGGCTGATTGATGACACCCGTTACGAGCAGGTGGCGCGCAAGCGCGAGCATATTGCCCGCGCGCTGAAACAACTCGATATCGTCGTGTTTACCTCGTCGCGCGATACGGAAAACTACGCGCGGGAGCTTGGCCTGGCTCCGCTTGGTCAGATGTACACCGCGCGCGAACTCTTGCGGCGGCCAGACGTAACATATCACCAGCTTTCGCAACTGGCGCAGCGCACCAACAGCGCGTCTGCGACATCGATGTCTGAACCATCTACCCTGCTCGACCTTGAAGAAGCGACAGCAGAAGAGGTTGAGTTGCAGGTCAAATATGAGAGCTACGTGCGCAAACAGGAGCAGATTGTGCATCGCGCGAAGCGCCTGGAAGAACACCTTATTCCAGAAACTCTACAATATGAAGCCGTGCAGCATTTACGCATCCAGGCGCGACAGAAATTGCAGCGCACGCGCCCGCGCACTATTGGGCAGGCATCACGGGTGGAGGGCGTGACTCCCGCAGATATCGCTATCCTGCTGGTGTACCTGGAAAAGCTTCGCGCAGCGCCCGCCGGTTCGCCGTAGGTTCGCCATATCGCGTCCTTTGGTAAGCCAGGGCGACCGCAAGGGTCGCCCCTACCATACCCGAAAGGACGGGAATGCGCTGGAAACGTAGTATAGTAGGGGCGACCCTTGCGGTCGCCCTGGAAGATCTTGACAGTGGTATTATTGAGCGTGTAACATAAACGCACAGTAGAACTACAAAATGACGTTGTTAATCGAATTTTCGGCCAGGTTACGAGCGTATCCCCCCACGTTAGTGACCGGATTAATGTGCCAGATCTCGCGGCGACAGTCTGTTCGTCAGCGCATATGGCGGCAGTTTGCTGTCTCGAGCGATGGAGATTGTGGTAAAACATGGAAAGAGGGGAGTTGCGTTGTACATTCTAGTCGTTGATGATGATCAGTTTGCAAATGCGCTCGTGCAATTTGTGCTCAGCAAAGAAGGATATGAGGTTGAGACCACAGATAACCCGCGCGGCGCCATGCAGATGATTCAGAAGCGTGAGCCGGACCTTCTGATTGTGGATGTGATGATGCCCTATCTTAACGGCTTTGAGTTTGCCGCCAAACTGCACGAAGCGGAATATGATATCCCCTTTATTTTTATGACGGCGCAGGATGGCATTCAGGCCAAGTTACAAGGTTTCCAGATCGGCGCTGATGACTATATTT
This sequence comes from Ktedonobacteraceae bacterium, assembly GCA_035308345.1. Lineage (GTDB taxonomy): Bacteria > Chloroflexota > Ktedonobacteria > Ktedonobacterales > Ktedonobacteraceae > CF-113. Next base: position 1,369 of record DATGGW010000309.1, read on the forward strand.
GCAAGCCCTACATTCATCAAGAGTTGGTTGCGCGTGTTCAGGCTGTCATGCGCCGCATCAAGAAGAATAATAAACTTGGGAACCAGAGCATCCACTGCGGACAAATTGAGCTAATCCCTGGAGAATTAAAAGTTGTGATTCCCGGACATGCTGCGATTACTCTGACACCAACTGAAATGCATGTGTTACGCGTGCTTATGGCTTCCGCCGGACAGGTAGTAAACCGTGACAAGCTGCTTACCGAAGTGTGGAACGAGAATGAGAACAACAGTAATATTGTGGATGTTTACATCCGTCGTCTCCGTATGAAAATGGAAGAGGATGCCGACAGGCCGCAGTATATCATCTCGGTGCGTGGCATAGGCTACAAATTTTTAGGGAAATAGAGGAAATGAATGCCCAGACGCATCTACCGGCAAACAGAAATGCAGGAAGCCGTTGAGGTCTCTTCGCGCGCGCAGAATGATTTGGCAGAGCGCTACCACGCATACATGGCGCAGTTGTTCAAGAACTCTACCAGCTCAGTCATCATCGTGAATGAGCATTTTCAAGTCATCGATTGCAACCCTGCCGCGCTTGAAAAGTTTGACTGGTTGGCTGAGACTGTCAAAGGTCGAAAGTGCAGCGAGGTATTGCAGTGCAGGAATTTGAATGGTATGGCCTTATGTGGCACCTCCAGTTGCCCCCTGGTGCGTGTTACGCAGCAATTAGCGCCCCTACCCAATGAAGAAATGATACTGGGTACGGTTCCTGCGCATACTTCTGAATTTGCTGCGAGTGTTACTCCGCTTGAAGGTAAGGATGGACTGCTGGTTGTCTTCAGCGCGCGCGATGTTTCCGCGCTTAAAGTCGCCAATAGCGTGCGCTCCAATTTTGTCTCGATGGTTTCGCACGAGCTGCGCACGCCCCTAAACTCGGTGCATGGCTTCATTGACCTCTTGATGCAGGGACACATGGGTGAATTGACCAAAGAGCAGAAGACCTACCTCGGCTATGCGCAGGAGGGTGTGCAGCAGCTGATTTCAATCGTGGAAGATATCCTGTTGATGTCGCGCTCTGACTCAGGTCAATTTGAGATCAAACCGGAGCAGGTGAACTTTCTCCAATTAGCGAAGCAGGTGCTGCGCGGCCTGCAGCCGCAGGCGTTGAAGGCATCCGTCATCCTCAATAGAGACATTCCGTCATCCTCACCCCTGCTCTATGTTGATCCACAGCGCATGAAGCAGGTGCTTAACAACCTGGTCGCCAACGCCATCAAATTTACTCCGCCCGGCGGCACGGTTACACTTCGCGCTCGTCCATACAATGAGCATTTTGTGATGATCTCGATAGTAGATACCGGCTATGGCATTCCGCCGGAAGACCGCAGCCATGTTTTTGAACGCTTTTACCAGTCGAATCACCACCTGCAATCGAAGATGGGCGGCTACGGTCTGGGGTTGCCTATCGCGAAATTGATCGTTGAGCAGCATGGGGGAGAGATTGGCTTCGACTCCACCGTCAATCAGGGTACCACCTTTTATTTCACAGCGCCGCTATATGACGGAGAAATATGATTGTCGTTCATGGCGCATGGGTCCGAGAGCGACCGCCTGACACTTCCCCATGTTTTAGGGACGGAGGGCGACCGCAAGGGTCTCCACCTCTCATCCGCTCCGCACCCGCCCTTACAATGACTACGCGCATTTGTGTATTATAAGTGTGATGTGCATTATGGCGCTCCTGTTAGAAGAGGGTGGGCTGCTGATCTTCATTGGGTTCGCGCCAGTCATTCAGCTTTGAGAGCTTATCCGCCTGGCGCGTCGGCTCCGGCAGGCGATAACCCTTCCCGCACGCCAGCACGTAGTGAATGCTGCTTTCCAGGCTGATGCGATGCCCCAGTGAAATAATCATTGGTTTCACATGGCTGCGTGTGCGCACCGCTGCTCCAATGACCTCTCCATATTTCTTCAACGGTTCCCATGAACCGACTTCCTCGCTCAATTCCTCGTGTTTGCCGACCAGAATCGACTTTGCGCATCCAATAGTGGGCAAATCGATCCACAGGCCCAGGTGCGAAGCTATTCCCAGGCGGCGCGGGTGCGCGATGCCCTGTCCATCCACCATCACCAGGTCGGGTTTTTGCTTCAGTTGGGCGAATGCGCCCAGAATACAAGGAATTTCGCGAAACGAAAGCAGTCCTGGCACATACTCCATACGTATCGGCTCTTCAAAGACATGCCGCTCCTGTATCTCCAACTCCGGGAAAGAGAGCAGCACCACAGCGGCGCGCGCCATCTCGTTCTGCTCGTTGATCGCCATATCCACGCCTGCTATGCTGCGCACTTCCCCGAAGCGATCTTCGCGTATGACGCGCTGCGCCAGTTCCTTTTGCAGCGCGATGGCTTGCGTGGGCGTAAGATTCCAATCATGCAACGTTTCCATTTTTCTAACCTTTTGTTTCCGCCACAAATATCATACGTGGGCTATCATGCTCATACTGGCTCAAAACATAGTCCCCATACACGTCCTTTACCACAAACCCCGCCTGTTCGAGCAGCAATTCCATCTCGTTGCGCTCGAAGAGATACAATTTAGTCTGTATGATCGTGCGATGCACAGCCTCGCCTTGCTTATGCGTATCGTAGAAGTGCGTCAGATCGAGCAGGTGCGCCGTCGTGGATGAAGCCGGACTGACGAAGTGTGAGAGCATGGAACCATCGTCCAGTTGCCACGTTCCCTGGTGCAGCACTTGCCCGCTCATGCTCTCCATGTAACGCGCATCCTCGTTGCTGATATCGAGTATGAACGTACCACCGCTTGTGAGATGTGAACGAATGCCATACAGCGCCTGTCGCTGTGCCTTGCGCGCGCAGATATGCCCAAAGGAGCCCAGCGCGATAAAGGCCATGTGGAACTTCTTGTCCAGTTGCAGATCGCACATATCCTGCCGGACAAGCTTGCAGCGCGCGGCTACCCCGGCTGTTTCCAGGCTGCGCCGCGCCAGGTCGAGCATAGTGGCCGAAGTATCAACCCCCATTACCTCGTAGCCTGCCTGCGCCAACGGCAGTAACAGGCGTCCACTGCCGCAAGCCAGTTCGAGCAGCGGGCCGCCGCGCAGTTGCGCAAAGTTCAAATACAGGTCTATATCTTCGTCGAAGTGCGCGTGTTCAACGTCATAAAATGGGGCAATCAGGTCGTAATCATTGGTCATCAAGCCAGACAATCTCCTTCGTGCTGTGCCTCACCAGTATAGCATAGTTTCCAGGAATTTCTCCAGGCAGTGCTGCTCCTTGACATATTCGTTCTCTGAAGTAGAATGCAACGAAAGAGCTTCTTGCACAACGCAAGATCAGGCCGGTAGAACTACAACAAAGAGAGGGATATATGAAGCATCTGGTTGAATTTCCTCTAGAAGGCGGCGGCAGCATTATTGCTATGGTGGACGAGCCGGAGAGCGAGGGCACGATTCGCGCAGGCCGTGGAGACACTATCACGAAAGCGAAAGAGACGCTTGAGACGGCGCTTAACAAGGTCTTGCCTGCCACCGGGCTTGCCATCGAGAAGCTCCGCAACCTCGGCAGCAAACCTGATGAGGTCGAGGTGACGTTCGGCATGAGCCTGAGTACCGTCGCCGGAATTATAATTGCCTCGACCAGCGCCGATGCTAACTTCAGTGTAACGGTACATTGGAGCGGGGGGAAAGAAGAAACAACGCCTCACCCCTAATACGACGATTCATATGGCCCAATATCACAGGCACTCTCCGATGCGTCTGGTCGGGGGTCGCCGCGCTGGTCTGTAGTAATCGTCACATTCTGGCCAGAGGCGTCGGTGAAAGTAATGCTGCATGCCTGCCGGGGAACAGCATCGATAGCCGGACTCCCCTGGAGCAGCGCAATTGTCTGGGTGGGTCCGCCATTGTTTTCCAGCGCTGGAGCTATCTTAAAGTCAACAAACGCTACCTGCTTATCGGTACTGGTATTCAGTCCCGTTAACCCGGCAGTGTTCTCAATCAGATTGTACCCGCCTGAGATTACCGCTCCTCCAATGTCTGGACTGGTAGAGGCGCTGTTGGCAGCGATGATACTGCTGCTGATCATCATATTATTGCTTCCATTTGGAGCATCCAGGATACCACCACCGGCGCTTGAGGTATTCCCGTAAATAGTACTGAAACTAATGTTGGCAGATGAATCTTTGGAGCCGTAGTAGAAAATGCCACCACCCAGGCTTCCTTGCTTCCCTTCCGCAATGTTGTCTGAAAAGGTGCTGTTGATCGCAGTAAGCTTACCATAATTGCCGATGCCGCCTCCCCCGGCAATATGTTTGCCGCGTGCCGCGTTGCCTGAGAAGGTGCTGTTGATCATAGTAAGTTTGCCCAAATTGACGATGCCACCCCCCACGGCGTCTAACTGGCCATTTGCCGAGTTGTCTGAGAAAGTGCTGCTGATTACGCTAAGGGTGCCTGCAGTGGAGTTGTAGATGCCGCCGCCGAAACTACTGGCGCTGCTACTGTTAGTTGAATTGTTCGAGAAGGTGCTGTGAGTCACCGTAAGCTTGCCTTCGTTGGCGATGCCGCCTCCCTGGCCACCATTGTTGCCGCTTAATGAATTATTTGAGAAGGTGCTGTTAGATACGGTGAGGATGCCTGTAGTGTAGTTGTAGATGCCGCCGCCGAAACTGCTGGCACTGCTGTTGGCTGAATTGTTTGAGATGATGCTGTTAGTTACGGTAAGCTTGCCTTCATTGTCGATGCCGCCCCCCTGGCCCCCCTGGTCGCCGAATGATGAATTGTTTGAGATGATGCTGTTAGATACGTTGAGGATACCTCTATTAAAAATGCCGCCGCCGTAGCTGGTGGCGCCAGCGCCTGTCTTGTTGTCCGAGATTGTGCTTTTATCCAGGGCGAGAGTGCCTTCATTGAAGAGGAAGGCATGAATGATCGTCACACTGTTTTTGAAACTCAAGCCGGAGACGTTGAGTGTGGCTCCCCTGGACACATGAATGACAGCATAGCTATTGCCGTTAGTGATCGTCAACAGGTTTGTCCCTGGGCCGATAATGGTAAGCGTCTTATCGCCCGCGAACACCAGGTCTCCCCCGTTCAGTTCAATGATTCCTCGACTTATATTCTGGGCGAATCTGATGGTGCTTCCAGAGGGAGCATTGTCGATACACCAGCGCAAAGATCCCACCCCACTATCCTGGAGGGTTGTCACGAGCGTGGGTTTGGGCTGGAGAAACACGTACCATCCTGCGATGCCCATCGAAGAGATCAGCAAAAGTGCGCCGAGGAGGATGCCCACGAACCACATGGTTCGCTGAGTTGTACTGGCGTGTAGAAAGGCCGCCTCCTGCTCACTTGCCATGTTGCGTGCAGCCCACTTCTGAGCATCTTTGAGCTGGGCGCCACGATAGAGCCGGTCCCTGGGCCGCTTGTGCTGCTCCCATGCCTCGACATCTTCACTCAGAGAGCGCTGAAACAGGATGTCGTCGCGGGCCTCGCGCAGCCAATCCGCCAGACGCTTCCATTTCCGGATCAGCGCCTCGTGGCTCACTTCAACAGTGATTTTGCCACCGACCTGGTTGGTGGTCAGCAGACGCGCCTGGATAAATGCCTCCAATGTCTCGCGCATCTGTTGTGCCTGTACGGAATCGGCCCGCTCGAACTCGGATTGGTCTGCACGACGGCGTGTAGTATCCTGCTCTGTCTCCCCTGGATTGATTAAGCGTAAAAATATATCGCGCGCCGCCTGGCGATGCTCGTCGGAAGGCAGGGCCTGGTAGGTATCCTCGGCATGCCGGGACAATGCTCCATTGACGCCGCCCATATCGCGGTAGGCTTGCAGGGTCAACTGGTAGCCGTTACGTCGCTGGAATAGTTGATCGAGCGTAAACTCTAGCAAGGGCAGGGCCCCGCTTTGCCCTTGCATGTCCATCAGCAGCTCATCAACCAGCCCATTTTCGAAGGTCACTTGCACATCCGGTAAGTTTGCCGGCTGCTCTATCACCTTGCGCAGATCATCTCTCTCAAGGGGCAATACAGAGACGTGGTAGGCATCGATCAAGCGGAACAACTCTGAATAATGCATGGGCCGGTCATAAAAGTCTGCTCGCAGCGTGAGGATAGCGAACAGGGGACCGCTCGGCTCCGTCACCGCCGAAACCAGTAGATCGAAGAAATGCCGCCGTTCCGCTTCATCGATCGTGAGGGTGAACATCTCCTCGAATTGGTCCACCATCAGGACCACTCTCTGCTGGGGAGAAGAGGCAATTTGAGAGGCGAGCAGGTGCAGATTGCGTTCAGAGGGAGCTTTAAGGTCCTCGTGGAGGGAGATAGGGCCCCTGGCCGGCAACTGCTTAGCGAGTGATACCGCAAGAGCTTCGAGGGGATGCGCTCCCGGAAATATCGGGTCGAGATATACCCACTCTTTGCTGTTGAGCACCCTACCAGCACGCAGGCACGGTAGTAGTCCCGCCATGACTACACTCGATTTCCCCGATCCACTGGGTCCAAGTACTACAGTCAGCAAACGCGCCTGCTGGCCGTCTTTATGTTCGCGAGTGAGAGCAGTTTCAACCGCGGTCGCCAATTCGTCGATGAGGGTATCTCGTCCAAAAAAATCACGAGCGTCGTGTTCGGTGAAGGCGAGGAGTCCTTTGTAGGGATTGCGCGGGACTGACGGGCGCATGAGAGACTCAAGCTGCGGCCATTCCGCTTTGAGGACATCGGCAGGGATGACGAACGCCGCCTTCGCTGCTGCCTGCTGACCGGAAGCAACGACCATTCCTACGACACCTTGTGCTTGCGTATCCCACACCGGCGCGCCACTGAACCCCGCTATAACGGCAAAGCCCGGAACCTCGACACCTTCGATCTGAATCCACCTGGTTCCTTGCCGTCCCAGGAGACGCCCGGTGGCCCAGATGCCATCGTCGTATCCACTGGGAAAACCCAGCGCGCGGAAGGGATGCTCCCAGACCTGGTCTGCCGGAGTAAAGTGGACTGCCGCAGCGCCGGTTGGCGGTTCATCGAGCAGTTCCAGGCCCGCGATATCGCCTTGACCGTCACTTTGCACTGGCTCCCAGAATACCACTCTCGCGGTGAGCAGCGTGTGCGAGGCAAGCTGGGGAAAATCCAGGCTCACTGTTGATGCTGGTGTATCAGGAGAATCATCGGCAATATCAAGAGCTTGCGCTATAACATGGGCGCAGGTGAGAATGTGACGAGTATCGACAAGAAAGCCAGCGCCGACCACGCCACCGGCTTTCGTGCGAATTCGTACCAGCGAAGCGTCAATGGATTCCGGCATAATAGGAATCTCCTTGATGGATGAACGGATCAAGAAGGTCGTGCTCACTGGAATAAACTATATAACTGAGGAAGATTGTACAAGAATAAGCATTACTTGTCAAAACCGCTTTTTGAGTCGCTAAACCTGCACAAGCACCTTCAACACACCCTTTTGTCCAGCATACTTAAAAGCAGCCGGTCCATCATCCAGGCTGTAGCGAGCGCTTATTAAGGGAAGTACGTCAATTCTCCGTTGGCTCAACGCGCGCAGCGCGGGCGCGAAGGGGCCACAGCGTGAGCCTTGCACGCGTATCTCATCGATCACAATAGGAGCCAGGTGTAGAGTGCTCATATCCGAGACGGTACTTTTCAGGATGAGCGTGCCTCTGGGCCTCACCAGTCGCAGCGCCATCTCCAGTCCTTGCGCCGAGCCGCTGCATTCGACAACCAGGTCTACACGTCGCCCGCTCTCTAATGTGAAACTCTCAGCATCATCGAGCAAATAGGTGCGCGCTCCGCGCTTTTCCGCCAGCGCCAGTTTTTCAACGTGCCTCCCGACCATCATCACCTCGCAACTCGCCAGAGTGAGTACCTGCGCGGCCAGTTGGCCCATCTTGCCGTCGCCCAGCACAATCACGCTGTCAGTAGGCTTCACCTGTACCTGCTCGAATATCTCAAAGTTGGCGGCAAGCGGCTCGACGAAAACAGCCTCTTCATCACTCACGTTGTCGGGTACAAGGTGCAGATTTTCCGTAGGAAGTGTCAAATATTCGGCGAACGCGCCGTCGCGACCAGCGATGCCCAGCGTAGTGCGGTTTGGGCAATGTGTCGGCATGGAGCGCTGGCAATAGAAGCAATCGGCGCGGTGACAGGCCGCATTGATCTCACCAACGACCCGCTTCCCAATCAGATACGTAGGAGAAGTTGCGCCCGAACCTTCATGCACCGTCTCAACAATCCCAACAAATTCATGGCCCAGCACGCCCTCAAATTCCATATAACCGCGTGTAATTTCCAGGTCGGTATTGCAAATACCCACCTGTAAAACGCGAATGAGCGCTTCGCCTGGTTGCAGTTCGGGCCTTTCGTAGCTCTTTTCGAGCGTCAAAGTATGGTTGTGAAAGACAAGCGCGCGCATGAAATCTCTCCTCGTCTTCTCTTCCCTGGTTTAGCTTCTTCTGGCATTTTCTCCTGTTCAGTATAGCACTCCTGGGTTTCTTATTGGTAGTTGCCAAGTCGGATTCGCCAAAAAGAGGGAACACAATCTATCAAGAGATGTGTTCCCTCTTCCAGGTGGTGGGCGTGGTTACAGCAAGTCTTTGCTTTAGACAAAGAACCTGGTCATCAGCTCTGAATTACTGAAGCCGCAGGAGTTCTCCAGGCAGCCCAGTCCCCATAAATGCTCGATGGTAGCAAGCAGCGAGTAGTGGTTATAGGGCGTTGTGCTGTCAGTGAAGTGGTCCCGGTCTTTCGAGGTGATGACGATAGCTGGCGCGTTTGCCCCGCCGAGCGTGACGCCATTGACGCCAGTTGGACTGTGGCAGCAACCTGTAAAGCCGGAAAAGTCATTTTCGTCCCATACAATCACGATGGCCGATCTCTGACTCCATGCGCGAGATTCCATGATCTCCGATACGGTTGACTTGAGGAACGTATCGCCCAACTGAATAATGCTGTGATCAAGTCCAGATGCGGGATACGCGCAGGCCGGATTTCCAATCAAGGGCGCAGATGAGGGAGAGATGCCGTGCATATCATGGCAGGTATCGGGACTGATCCAGACGAAGTTGGGGACATTCCCCGTATCAAGGTCTTGATCAAGCTGGTTAAATGGCACGATGTCCTGCATGCGAGCAGGGTTGTTGCGAATGCCGGTGAAGTACTCGAAAGGGTTGTGCTTCTGAACGTAGAGCTGGACTGGGGAGCCATTGATGATGGGATAGGCCGCTCCGGTGAAGCCCGCATATGGCATGGATTGCATGTAAGCTTTCCAGCTCAAACCATGAGCTTCAAGCTGATCAACGATAGTGCGATCGTTGAACCAGTGTGGCGTACTTGTGGCCCTTGCAATCTCAGCCGGAGTGAGTAACTCCTGCCCGTTAGTGTAACCTGAGGTAGGACTGAATTCCGTGGGCGCGCACATGACGGTTGGACCCGCTGCGCAGTCATCCCAGATATGCTGGAAATCGCCAGAGATGGCTGCCAGGTAGTTGGGAGAGCTGGGGTGTGTTACGCCGAAATAATCGGTCGAAATGGCGTACTGGCTCGCTAACCAGTTGGTGTAGGGAGCATCCGCAGTATTGCCAAATATTTCGTCGGTCGCGTGATTCTCCATCATGATGTAGAAGATGTGCTCTAATTTGCCATTGTCTCTGTCGAGAGAGGTTGCTCCTACTGATGTGACATTAAACACGAGCACCAGTGAAAGGAGCGTAGCCAGGGCTACTACCGTGGTAAAGATTCGTCGCATTCTTCCTCCTTGTATAGTGTGCCACTGTAGAAGTAAAAACTAAGAGGTCCACCAACTAAGCGTTATTATAGCACCGATTAAAGGAGATCGAAAAGGCGCGCAGTGGGCGTCGCAAGCAGGTTCGAGCGCAACCTTGTTTCTTTGATTGACAGAGAGTACAGAGTATTCTATGATAGGTATCATCAATACGTTTATCGCGCTAAATATATATGAAAAGGAGTTCAGTGGATGAGTCATGTTTTTCGACTACCCGATGATATATATTCTGAGATTGCCAACTACGCCGAGCAACATGGTCAGACTCCTGATGCGCTTCTCATCGCGTTAGTAAAAGAAGGTGTTGAGCAGCTCAAACAGACAGATAAGATGGCTGCAATCCGCAAAGTAAAATATGATCCCGCGCATGATCCGCTTGCCCCCTTTATCGGCGCAGTTGATAGTGGTAAAGATGACCCCGGCTGGATAGAGCGACACGATGAATATTTTGCTGGTAGTGATGGAGGCGGGGAGTTGTATGGCGACGCGAATTTACGCAAGCCGGTTTCGTTCGGCTTCCCGTTCAATAAGTAAAGGGACACTAAAAGGGTGGGGTTGCCTGATAGACAACCCCACTTTTGTTGCGACTAAATCTCTACTTGTCCTTCTCTTCGCTACTCAGCGCTGCCTGCGCCGCAGCCAATCGCGCCACAGGCACGCGGAACGGCGAACAACTCACGTAGTCCAGGCCGATCATGTGGCAGAACTCGATACTATTGGGATCGCCGCCATGTTCGCCGCAGATGCCCACTTCCAGGTGAGCGTTGGCCTTGCGGCCTTTTTCGACCGCCATGCGCACCAGTTGGCCCACGCCGTCGCGATCCAATGTCTGAAATGGATTGGTGGGCAGGATTTTCACCCTTTCTTCCAATCCAGGCTCCTCCAGGCCCTCTACGTACTTGAGCAGGAATTTACCCTCGGCATCGTCGCGGCTGATGCCGAAGGTGGTCTGCGTCAGGTCGTTGGTGCCAAAGCTGAAGAAGTCGGCAACGGGCGCAATCTGGTCAGCCGTCAGAGCGGCGCGCGGCAGCTCGATCATCGTGCCGAACTTGTATTCGATAGCCGAACCCCCCTCGGAAGTAACTTCCTGCGCCACTGCCTCAAGCTGGCGGCGCACCTCTTTCAGTTCGTTCACGTGCCCAACCAGTGGGATCATGATCTTGGGCTGCAGCTTCTTGCCCTCTTTCGCCAGTTCGAGCGCAGCTTCCAGGATAGCGCGCGTCTGCATGACGTTGATCTCTGGGAAGAGCAGCCCCAGGCGGCAGCCGCGCAGGCCCAGCATGGGGTTCATCTCGCGCATGGCCCCCACCTTTTCGAGCAGCTCGTGTTTCTCTTTGAGTTCCGCTTCATGGCCGCCCTGCGTCTCAAGGCGAGTCACATCAACCAGCAGTTCTTCGTAAGAGGGTAGGAACTCATGCAATGGTGGGTCGATCAGGCGGATAACCACCGGGTAGCCGTCGCCCGTCTCAGGATTGACCATCGCCTCGAAGATACCCTTGAAATCGCTGCGCTGGAATGGCAGTAGTTGGTCGAGTGCCGCCTGTCGCTCTGCTTTGCTCTCTGCCAGGATCATCTGCTGCACAATGGGCAGCCGTTCCTGCTCCATGAACATATGCTCGGTGCGGCACAGGCCAATGCCCTGTGCGCCAAAGACAACGGCTCGCTGCGCGTCGCGCGGGTAATCTGCGTTGGCCCACACGCCTAACCTACGGTACTTGTCAGCCCAGCCGAGCAGCTTTTTGAGATCAACTTCTTTTTGATAGTCCGGATCAACCGTCTTGATGATGCCCGCGAAGACCTCGCCCGTCGCGCCATCAATCGAAATGTCGTCGCCCTCGCGCAGCACGAAATCTCTGCCGACCACGCGGAAGAGGTGTTCCTCTTCGCTGACGCGGATGCCTTCGGTACCGGCCACACAGGGCAGTCCCAATCCGCGCGCCACTACCGCCGCGTGGCTCGTTGCGCCTCCACGCGCTGTGAGCACGCCTTTGGCGACCAGCATGCCATGAACATCATCGGGGCTGGTCTCTGGACGCACCAGCACCACCGGCGTGCCAGTCTTGCCGAGTTGCTCGGCGTAGTCAGCAGTGAAAATGGCTTTGCCGCTGGCCGCGCCGGGCGAGGCATTCAAGCCCTTCGCCAGCAAGCGGCCTTCTTTCTCAGCCTTCTTCTTTTCTTCCTCATCGAAGCGTGGCAGCAGTAGTTGATAGACCTGCAGCGGCTCGACGCGCTTGATGGCCTCTTGCTCGCTAATCAGACCCTCCTCGACCATGTCGACGGCCACCTTGACGGCAGCTTGCGCGGTGCGTTTGGCCGAGCGCGTCTGCAGCATATAGAGATGGCCCTTCTCGACGGTAAATTCCAGGTCTTGCATGTCGCGGTAATGCTGTTCCAGGCGGTGCGCGATCTCCTGGAATTGCTGGTAGACATGCGGCAAATCATGTTCCAGGCGGCTGATCTTCGATGGAGTGCGAATGCCTGCCACTACATCTTCGCCTTGAGCATTCAGCAAGTATTCACCATATAACTGCTTCTCGCCCGTGCTTGGGTTGCGCGTAAAGGCCACGCCCGTGCCGCTGTCGCTGCCCATGTTGCCGAAAACCATGCTCTGCACGTTGACGGCGGTTCCCAGGTCATGCGCGATCTTGTTGAAGTTGCGATAATCGATGGCGCGTTTATTGTTCCAGGATGAGAATACGGCTTCGATGGCCTTGCTCAATTGCTGGTTCACGTCGGTGGGGAATGGCTCGCCCGACTGTCGCTCGGCGATCTGCTTGAACTCAACTACCAGGCGCTTGAGCGCTTCGGCGGGAATCTCCGCGTCGCTGGCAGCGCCTGCGCGCTCCTTGTATTGTTCCAGCACATGCTCAAAGTCGCGCGGGTCGGTGTCCAGCACAATCTTGCTGAACATCTGGATGAAGCGGCGGTAGGCATCGTAGGCGAAGCGCTCGTCGCCCGTCAGCTTGACCAGGCCCAGCACCGTCTCGTCGTTGATGCCCAGGTTCAGCACAGTATCCATCATGCCAGGCATGGAAAACTTCGCGCCAGAACGCACGGAGACTAGCAGTGGATTGTCCTGTTTGCCGAAGCCTTTGCCGGTCTGCTGCTCAACGATCTTCAACGCTGCCAGCGCCTGTTCCCACATGCCCTGCGGGAAGCGCTTGCCCGCGTCATAATAGGCGTTGCATGCCTCAGTGGTGATGGTAAATCCGGGGGGCACCGGCAGCCCTGCATTGGTCATTTCGGCAACGCCCGCACCTTTGCCACCGAGCAGGTCGCGCATTTTGGCGCTGCCTTCGCTAAAGAGATAGACCCATTTTCGGGGAGATTGTTTCACGGCCTCATCCAATCCCGACCGTGTAATTTGTTGTGTCACGAGTATCCTCCATCAAATAAATAAAATGGTTTTTCGCTAATGACTACGCATTTAATATAATGTCTCTGGCCCAACGTAATATGTGACGAGCGTGCTGCCGGTAAATTTCGGCCTGTTCCGCGCTGATCACCTCGTCAGCTTCCTCCGGAGGCGTACCGGCATAGAAAGCTTCGGGGTGGAACGGCGTCAGCATAGCCATCTCCTCTTGAATCTCCAATGGCGCGCCTACAGCCGCTCCCAGTTCGCGCAGGTCGTGGTTATACATCGAACGGCGCCCATAACGCAGCAAGCTCACCGCCTGAGCCGCCTTCTCGACTGCCTGGTTGCAGAAATCCACGCACGCAAAATGCCTGCCTAACCCCAGTTCCACACTTGCCGTCGCTAAATCCGATGTGGCTTCCGCGAAGTGTCCCAAAGCGCCCTGTAAATCACTCGTTGTGGCAACCTCAGAATCCTCCTCGTCCTCATCCTGACCCTCATAGGTCGTTAAACTCACACCCTCTAGAATCAATCGTTCCAGTTCGTCCTGGTTGTCGTCATCTGCTGCAGCGTGCTCGTTTGCATGCGCCTGGGACATTCCATATCATCCTTCACGAGGACGCGATTTATCGCGTCCCTACAGTGGTACGCCTCGCTTGCCTGCGCACCGGCATACCATTCTTCCGTGTTTATATTATTCCCCTGGCTTGCATTGTGTCAATGTTGCTGAGAAATCGGGCCACACTGTAGGGAACTTTCATTGCATTTTGAACGTTAATGCTTTAGAGGATTGTTCGGAAGGACATAGGACAGAAAGAGGTTACACCATGCAAACACAACATAAAAATACAGTAGATAAGCTGGCAACTATGCAGGCAACACCACCTGCCGGGCCACGTAATAGACACGCATGGTTGACGGGCCTGGGGGCCTTTATTGTCGTTTTGCTGGTGATTGGCGCGAGTATCACGGTCTTTACTCTAGTAGGACAACGCCAGGACAACCATCAGCATACGCCCACGCCCGTTGCAGGACAATGGAAGCAAGTCCAGTCCGGTTACCTCTTCTATTCGATGCAGGCAGCGCCCTCCAATCCGGCTGTGCTCTATGCCTGCGCTACTGCCTCTTCAGGGGTATCCAACACCAATAATTCGAGCATCGTCATCCTGCGCAGCGCCGATTTTGGCGATCACTGGCAGAATGTCGGGGCCAATGTGGCGTATGGCGGTTATTGCGACCTGGCTATAAATCCCACCAATGCCAATGACCTCTATGCCATCTTCGGCAGCAATGCATCTCAACCCTCCACAGCGTTCAAGCATAGCACAGACGGCGGCCAGACCTGGACAAGCATCACTCCTGCCTTGCGCACGCCGGGTATCAATACGCTGGTTCCCTGGTCTGTGCAACAATTATACTATGATGGTCACAACCTGTATGGAATGCAGTGGATCATCCCCTATCCGACTCCCACACCCAAACAGCCTGAGCCGGCTTTCCTCAACCGCCTGGCGCGCCTGGTGACAAGCTCCGACGGTGGGCATACCTGGAGCATCATTGACGGCCAGTTTACCGCTCAGGGGCTTGGCGTGCAAGACTATGTCGTTGACCCGGAGCATCCAGGAACTATCTATGAAATAGCGGGCAAGCCTTTGTATCCGGTCGAGATAAGGCCAACACCAACTAATGACATTTTGCCCGTTTTCGGCCTGAACCAGCAGTTGTTTAAGACCACCGACAACGGCGCAAGCTGGCGATCGCTCTTAACCGGCCTGCCTTACGCGTCGCAGGTGCAACTTGCCAGCAACAATCCCCAGATTCTCTATGTCGGCGGTATAGCAAGGGCGCTTCCACTGGGGACCGGCAGGGATACGACTCCTCCCTACGTCATCGGCTCTTTCCATATGCAGGTCAGCGTGGACGGCGGCGCAAACTGGCGACAGCTAGCGACCACGCCAGATGAGCAGGTCGTCCAGAGCTGGTATGTGAGCGCGGATGGACACCTCTATACCTCGCCGACCATGACCTTTAGGATGCCTGGAGTTCAGCCAACCGCGATTATAGGTACCGTTGTTCCGGTGAGTCCCCCCACAAAGGTGTTTGGTACGCCGCTCCCGGTCGGAACGGCCAATGGAGCAATGCCTGATATCCAGTTGCCATCGGGGACTTCTATTCTGAGCTATAATCCAGTCAACAACACCTGGAGTCCTGTGACTACGCCTCCAACCTATGGAGACCTGCTCCAGGTCACACCGGCTGATGCGCATGGCGGGGCTATCCTGTGGTTTATGGGCGTACCCAATTCCCACTACGCGCTGTACCGTTACCTCGTATGATGTAAACGCGCGGCTCTACGCCTCGCCCTTGCACTACCCATGCCATTGCGTGGCGAATTGCTGCGTCAGGTTGAGGTACTGCATGTCATAGGTCACGCTTGGCTCGATCATTGCGCCCTCATACCACTCGTTGAAAGTGGTGATCGTCACCCAATCCGGGTTGCTTGCCAGCGCGCCATTCCAGCTCGCGCGATAGGTCGCGCCGTTGTTTCGCGGCACAATATACGTTCCTTTGCGTCCTGGCACCCGTGTATCGTTATAACCAGGCAAGACGCCCGCGGCCCAGATTTTTTGTGTGTGGTGGGCCTGGTTATAAGCGTTGATTTCTGCTCGGAAGCCCTGGTCAACCGCTGTAATGTTGTTATGCAAGATGCCCCAGTAGGCCGCGCTGAACAGGTGCAGCCCATCGAACACGGAGAGCAGGTTGATGTTCGTACCCTCCGCCGACCAGATGGTCGTGTTATGTGGATCAACCTGGTTGCGCACTGCCTGCCACATAGAGAGCGTGCGCCCATTGCCCAGCGGGTCCCAGAAGAAGATCACCGGCTTGCCATGCCAGTGAGTAAAGTAGCTGTTGTTCGCATAGGTGTTTAGCACGTAGCGCAGTTGCCTGACGATGTTGTTAAAACCCGACAGGGCTGGCGCGTCGCTCTCGAAGTAGATTGTCGAGGCAAAATGGAAGCCCGTGTTCTGTTGCACTGTAGCAGCGTATGCCAGCACCCTGGCAAAATTCGCGTCAGTGCGACCGGAATCGTTCTGCCCCCACCACGAACTGATAAACCCGTTAATTCCTGCCTGCGCGGCCAGATTGACCTGGCGCTCGATAGTGCTTTCGTCGCTGGAATTATAGTGGATGGTGGGCAGGTCCGACATGGTTTTGAGCGACCAATCACTGGTTTTATACCAGGGATAGTAGAAAGCCAGCACCGGCCGATTGGCATTGATGGTGGGTGTTGGAACGTGAATCGCGACCGGATGCAAAGCCACGGGAGTGTGTCGCTGCCCGCTCGCCTGTGCGTTTTGTAAACACACTGCCAACAGTAACAGCAACACTAATACTATGGCAGCAATACGGATGAATATAGTTTGCGCGCTTCTCACCACAAGCCTCCTCCTTTTTCTAAAAATCTCTTTATTTTCAATGTTATAACATATACTATCGCGATTATTGAGGATTTAGAGATAGGAATATAGTCAGGTTGACCCTGCTCCTCTCGACGGGATACAATGAAACAGATGTCTCGTTACCTGTGCATCCCTACAATGTTGTGGGGTGGGGCAATGTATGCAGCCCCGGAGGAGTACTAACACATGTCTGACCATACACCCGTCATCGTTGCAGCAGTACGCGTGCCGACAGGAAAATTTCTTGGAGGTCTCTCCAGTTTTAGCGCGCCTCAACTGGGCGCAATCGTGATTAAAGAAGCAGTGCGCCGCGCAGGTATCGCGCCTGGCGCTATAGATGAAGTTATCATGGGCAACGTTGTCTCTGCTGGCGTCGGGCAGGCGCCAGCCCGCCAGGCCGCAATTCATGCCGGGTTGCCAGACGATATTCCCGCGTTTACTGTGAATAAAGTGTGCGGCTCTGGACTCAAAGCCGTGATGCTGGCGGCCCAGGCCATTCGCGCCGGTGATGCGCAGGCATTTGTGGCAGGCGGCATGGAGAGCATGAGCAATGCGCCCTACCTGCTGACTAAAGCGCGCACCGGTTACCGTATGGGCAATGCTGAAATGATCGACGCAGTGGTGCATGATGGTCTGTGGTGCGCCTTTGAAAACATCCATATGGGCGAAGAAGCCGAGATCATCGCTGAAAAGTTCAGCGTGACGCGCGAGGAGCAGGATCGTTTCTCGCTGCAAAGCCATCTACGGGCCGCCGCCGCTACTGCCGCGGGCCGTTTCAAGGATGAGATTATCCCCGTAGAATTGAAGCAGAAAAAAGGCGTACTGGTAGTAGATACCGACGAACCCATTCGCGGCGATACCTCGATGGATGCGCTGGCAAAGCTCATGCCCGTTTTCCAGCAGGGCGGCACGGTCACGGCCGGCAACGCGCCTGGCCTGAGCGACGGGGCCTCGGCCACCGTTGTGACCGATCAGGATTTCGCGCGCGCGCATGCTTTGCCCGTTATGGCGCGCATCACCGGCTATGCCTCGGCAGCCATCACGCCGCGCTACATCTTCGCCGCTCCCACGCGCGCTGTGCGCCGCCTGCTAGAGCTTACCGGCTTGAAAATAGGTGATTTCGACCTGATCGAGGTCAACGAAGCCTTTGCCGCGCAAACGCTTGCCAACGGCAAAGAACTCGACTGGGACTGGTCGCGCGTCAACGTCAACGGCGGCGCTATCGCCCTGGGTCATCCCATCGGCTCCAGCGGCTCGCGCGTGCTGACCACGCTCATTTATGAATTGCGCAGGCGCGGCGGCGGGCGCGGGCTTGCCACACTCTGTCTTGGCGGCGGCGGCGCGGTCGCCATGTCTGTCGAAGTGTAGCATACCAATTGTTCTTGGTGGAACGACAGCGAGTGCGCCAATTAATTAGAGGAGTGATACGTGGATGCGTTCGTATTCGTATATGACCGCTTCTTGCTCTTCTGTTTCAACAGAGCCGGGGCGTAACTCTCTGATGTAGTCGATAGCCTCTTGCGCGGTAAATCCACATGTTGTGAGGTAACCCGCTATGATAGTTCCGGTGCGCCCCAGCCCGCGCTCACAGTGAACTACAACCGGCTGACTGTTCTTCAAAGAGACTTGAATAATTGAGACGGCCTGATGCATCTCGTGAAGTGTTGGCGGTTTATGACCCCATTCTTTGTGGTTGGCAATGGGGATGTGGTACACGTTGAAAGCGGAAATAAGAGGCGCGTCATCAAGATATCCCGTAAGGTTGAGTATAACTTTTATACCGAGTTGTTGTAACATCACGTATGCATCTTCTGTCGAAGGAAACGGCATAGCAGCAAGCCTATCCTCAATTATCCATCTAAAGTGGGGTAAAACAATTTGTTGTTTTTCATCAAAGCTCAGGTCAAAGTTGGCTAAAAACTGTAGTGGGTATGCGGCCAGCTTACGACGGACAACGGGGTCTAATTGGGCTCGTATCTTCAATTCTTGAAATGCGTTAACAGACATATACCTTATTCCTCTTCTTAAAGGTCAGGGTAATATATCATACGTTATACTACAACCTGAAGACTAAAGGCAATTATGAGAAATCAGGAGAGGAGAGCCGCATGGTCATCCGCTTTGATGGACAGGTCGCTATTGTTACCGGCAGCGGACGAGGGCTGGGTAGAGCCTATGCGAAGTTGCTGGCAGAGAGAGGAGCGCGAGTGGTAGTGCATGACGCGGGGGTATCATTGGATGGAACAGGGTTTGACGCGGGGGTGGCCGATGCAGTGACGCGTGAGATAACAAGCGAGGGCGGAAACGCTCAATCCTGTTACGAGAACATCGAATCACGCGAAGGATGTTTGCGCCTGATTGATGCCGCGCTCAGCCGGTTTGGACGCCTGGATATACTAATCCATAACGCCGGGTGGATTTCCTTCACAGCGCTGGAAGAGATGTCCAGGGCATTGCTTGAACGCATTCTCAATATCCAGGTGGCCGCTCCGCTGTGGTTGTCGCAGGCCGCATTTCCCATCATGCGGCATCAGCGCTACGGGCGTATTGTTTTCACTACCTCTGGTCGAGCGATGTTTCTAAATGATGCTTTGCCCGCCTTAAGTGGATACGCTATCGGAAAAATGGCGCAATTAGGACTGATGAATGTTCTGGGGAAAGCTGGCGCTGATGATGGTATTTGCGTGAATGCAATATCCCCGGTGGCTGCGACGCGCATGTTTCGCAGCGCGGTTGCTCCTGGGGAACTACGACCAGAACAAGTCGCGCCAGGTGTCGCATTTCTGGCGTCATCGCAATGT
>DATGGW010000310.1:0-4679 GCA_035308345.1 Ktedonobacteraceae bacterium
CCCCCTGCTCGGAGATGTGCTGATTACTCGCGACGAAATCGACGGTTTAATGGCCAATCTCCTGATCTCCCGGCAAACCCCGACAGGTCACACTCACCTGCGTCAATGGCTAGAAGAACACCGGAATACCGTTGGAAAAACCTATGCCTCCGAACTAGGCAGGCATTATCAATCGTAGGGGCCTGTGTTTGCTCGCTTGCCGATGCCCTGGGGGGAGACGGGGACGCGCTTGCCCCGACCCTCTCGCGGTGATCAGGACAGTACAACTCACGCATACCAGACACGTAGTCTTTATATGACAATTATGATATGATGTGATTGATGACCTATAGACTTATACAGGCTTCTTTTTAACGAATAAGGGCAGGATAGCAGGTATGCAAAATACAATCTCTTCAGGCGCATGGCTCAATCGTCATCGCCGCCTCTTGCGCATAGTGCTGGCGATTGGATTGGCGAACCTTTTTCTGTTTGGAATCTCTTTTCAGTCGGCGCCCACCTATGCCGATGGGGGACCAGGCGGTGATGTTTCCAACCAGGTCATTCGAGCTGTCGATATTGCCGAACCAGCCGTCGTGCGCATTTATACCACACTGGGTGGGCATCTCACTGTCCAGTTTTCGGCCACCAACAGCGTCACCTTTCCCCAGGGCCAGGGCAATAGTTATCCCCTGGAACTTTCTGGCAGTGGCACCTTCATTAGCGCACACGGGGACATTTTAACAGCAGATCATGTAATTAACCCACCGCACGACCAGTCACTTGACCAATTTCTCGATCAAGTGGCGGCAAGCGATGTAGCGGCATACATCAACCAGAACTCCAAATCCGGCTCGCAAGTGACAGCCGACCAGGTAACCCAGGAACTGCAAAGCGGACAACTAGCCTCGACCACCACCTATGATCCGGCTACAAGCGAAGTTTTTCTCAACACCTCGTACACTGGCCCTTTAACCGGCTCCGATCTTTCCAGCGTCCCCTTTCAATTGAAGGCCGCGGTAGACCGTATCGAAATGCAAAGCTCGTTCGCCGAAAAGGATGTTGCAATTGTGCATGTCAGCATGGATGACATGCCCAGTGTGCAGTTAGGAGATTCGTCAAACGTACAACAGCAAGATCAACTCACGATTATCGGTTTCCCCGGTAACGGCGACGTCAGCCAGCAGCCGACCGACCTGCTAACCGCCTCGGTCAACACGATCACCGTCAGTTCGATTAAGACAACCGACGCAGGCGCGGAAGTCATCCAGGTCGGCGGCAATGTCGAACACGGCGATAGTGGAGGCCCTGGATTGGATAGAAATGGTAACGTCGTAGGTATTGTCAGCTTCGGTCTATCCTCCAATTCTCCAGGTGGGACCAGCTTTTTACAGGCCAGCAATAGCGCCCGTGCCCTGGTGCAATCGCTCAATCTCGACACCACCCCTGGGCCATTCCAGAAAGCGTGGAGTCAGGCATTTAACGATTACTCTTCAAACTCGCCCGGACATTGGCACAAAGCGACCTCTGAATTTACCAGCCTTGCCGCCAAATATCCGCTCTTCAAAGCCATCACGCCCTACATGAACTATGCACAGTCGCAGGCGAAAAACGAGCGAGTACCTACATCGCCTACCACCACTTCCTCTTCACCCAACACGATTGTTGCCTATGCCTGGACGTTCGGTGGCATCGTTATCCTTCTACTACTCGTCGTCCTGCTGTTTCGTGTAGTCATATGGCGGAGAAACAGAAATGCACTCGCCATTGCTTCACCGACCTCCGCGTCCGGGATAAACAACGCTTCGTCACAGGCGCCCTACTCAATGCCTCTCTCGCGAAACCTGTCGCCGCCTTCACCGCCTACAGGAGTGCCAGTTTCCCAGCCTCCACAGTCACCGCCTGTTTCGGGATCGCCAGCGAATCAAAATCCGTCCATCTCCGGGGATGATGATGGCATGTCGGCCTTCGGCGCGCCACCCACCAGGACCAGTCCATCCCCCATTAAGCCGTACCCGACCCTGACTCAGGTACCACCGGTGCCACCATCCAGCAGCACCTCCGGCACATTGCGCACATGGCCCTGCGGACACGTCAATCGCTCAAACGCTCGCTACTGTAGCATCTGCGGCGAACCAGCCGCCGCCCAAACCATCATTCGCCGCATCGAACCGTAAAAAAATATAGTGTTGCGAACAGGAAAACGGGTGATGAGATATGTCGCGCGACATATCTCATCACCCGTTTTCCTGTTCGCAACGGAAAAAGCTAGAACGCGCCCATGATATTGTAACCGGCATCGACGAACATGATTTCGCCGGTGATGGCACGCGCCAGATTGCTACAGAGGAAGAGAGCCGTATCGCCAACTTCGCTTTGATCGATATTGCGGCGCAAAGGCGATATCGTCCCGGTATGCTCGCGGAAAGCGGTGAAGCCGGAGACGCCACGGGCCGCCAGCGTGTTGAGCGGACCGGCGGAGATGGCGTTGACCCGAATATTATCCGCCCCCAGTTCAAAGGCCAGGTAACGCACGCTGCACTCTAGCGCGGCTTTCGCGACTGCCATGACGTTGTACTTAGGCATGACTCGCTCGCTGGCCATGTACGTCAACGTCAGAATGCTGCCGCCGTGCGCTTTCATGAGCGGCTGGGCGCGTTTGGCCATCGCGATCAGAGAATAAGCGCTAATGTCCAGCGTGGTATGAAATCCTTCACGAGTTGTATCTGCGAATGTCCCCTCAAGCTCTTTCGGTGGGGCAAACGCGACCGAGTGGATCACAATGTCCAGTTCCCCGTTAAACGTCTGGCTGGCCTGAGCAAAAGCAGCGTCGAGTTGCTCGTCGTTCTGTACATCGCATTCTACCAGCGTCGTGCCAGGGATCTTAGCGGCCAGATCGCGTACATACTTCTCCATACGTTCCTGGTAAGCGAAGACCATCTGGGCGCCTTCTGCGGCCAACGCCTGCGCGATAGCCCAACCGATTGAACGATGGTTGGCAATTCCAAAAACCAGTGCCTTTTTACCTTCTAATAAGGGCATAGCTATTCTCCTGTTTTCCTCTTTTTTCGTAGGGGCAATCCCTCGCGGTTTACTTCCGTCTTATCGTTCGATGGGATAGCGGCGGGCAACCCAGCCATTCATGCCGTTAGCCAGATTATAGACTTTTTTCAGGCCAGCTACCAGCGCAATCTCCGAAGCGGTCGCGCTGCGTTGCCCGGACGTACAGACGAAAATAACGTCCTCATCGTCGGCCAGCTTCAAATCGCTCAATGCCTTCCCAAAGGAATAGATCCCATTGAGCGGAATCAGGTCGGCTTCCGCGATGTGGCCGCGATTCCATTCGTAGGGCTGTCGTACATCGATCACATGCGCCCCCGCTTCAATCATGCGTCTGGCATCATCGGTTCCTATCGTGGTATAGGGAAATGCCTCTTTTTCCTCTTCTTCATCATATGGCATTGGCGTTTTTCTCCTCTTCGCCTGTATACTGCTCTAACCAGAGACGACCGACCAGCGTCATGTCTACCAGGTATTCATCCCCGACGAACGTCATAGTAATGTACCCCTGATCTTCCATCTCGCGAAAATCGTTCGTCGTCAAATAGTAATGTCGTACCATGCGTGACAGATCGCTCTCCGGCAGCTGGTGCCAGACTTGCAAGACCTGCAAGATTGCCGCGTATTTCGCGCTGCCATCATCAATTGCTCGCATACGAATTCTCCTGGTCCTCGGCCCTCTCACATCTATATGATATGATAGCCTACAGATAGCTCTCCGTCCTCTCACAGTGTATCAAATCCAGGACACTAGAGCAAGAGCAACATCAATCTGGGGAAAACCTCCCCACACAATTCGTATCATTGTAGGGGCGACCCTTGCGGTCGCCCTTCCCGGAGACCCCATTATTCGTAATGGAATACCATTGTTCGTAATGGAATTAATGTGGAAGGAGACCGTTGTACAATGTCCGACCTCGATACTTCCCAGCCCAAAATACAGGCCAACCTGGTCATACATCATATCGGCCAACTTGTCACCATCTCACAACAGCCTGTCGCGGGGGCCAGCGGGCCGTTGCAGGTAATTTCCAACGCGGCGCTGGCCGTACACAACGGCCTGATAACCTGGATAGGCTCTGAAGATGAAGCAGTACCAATTTTTCATCATACTGGCGCCAATGCTAAAGAAGACGGCATTACCGTGGTAGATGCCCAGGGCGCCGTTATTACACCGGGGCTGGTCGATTCGCATACCCACCTTATCTTCGCCGGGGATAGAGCGGAAGAATTTCATCTCCGTCGCTCTGGCATCAGCTATGGAGAGCTGCTGGCCCAGGGACGCGGTATCCTCACCACCATGAGTGCGACCCGCGAGTCAAATACCGAACAACTTACAGAACTGGCGCAAGACCGACTCGATACCATGCGTACCTACGGGACGACGACGGTAGAGGTGAAGACGGGCTATGGGCTGGACAAAGTCACTGAAGAAACCTGCCTGCGCATCATCAATAATCTCAATGCGCTTGAGACGAGTCCTCTCCACCAGCACAATCGTATGCGCGTCGTGCCAACCTTTCTCGGCGCCCACAGCGTTCCACCCGAATACCGCGAAAAGCGCGACGCCTACGTAGACCTGGTGGTAGAAGAGATGCTTCCCTCGTTCGTTGGCATGGCCCGTTTCTGCGATGTTTTCT
>DATGGW010000311.1:0-2296 GCA_035308345.1 Ktedonobacteraceae bacterium
CGGAGAGCATTGGCACCCTCTCAGCCGCTTCAAGAGGCAGGAGATGGAACTGAGCCTGTTCGCGCCAGTAGTCTGCAATCAGGCTACGGGCCGTTGCGTAAAGCCAGCCCTTCACGCTCTCCGGGCTGCGGTCCAGCTGAAGCCAGCGCAGCGCTTTCAGAAAGACGGCGCTGGTGAGGTCTTCCGCGATGACGGTTTGATGAACCTGCTGGTAGATGTACCGGTAGAGGTCGGCAACCTGCGTGCGAAAGATGGTCTCTAGCTGAGCATCTCGCCAGTCTTCTTCAGAGTATAAAGGTTCCACATGCATCCTGCTCCTTCCTTTTCGTTCTTTCACACTGTTATACAGTCAAGCATTACACGAGAGTGATTTGCCACTATGATATAATTCGGCAGAGTATGGGTGTATGAAAAAGCTGTAGGGGCGCAATTGATTGCGCCAGTATCCATCACATCGGTCGGCTCGGTGACTGGCGCAATCAATTGCGCCCCTACATTGCTCTGCCACCCCCGCATAGTTTGTTGGATTTGGAGGGGTGAGTTCATGTGGCAGTATGTTTTTCGGTTGGTGCGCAGGCAGCCGGGGAAAAGTATGCTGGCGAGCAGCGGCTTTCTGCTGGCCGCATGTGCGCTGGTGCTGTTGAGCGCGACTACCCAGACGACGGTTGTGCAGGCGAATCAGATCATTAGCCAGAACTGGCGCTCGACCTATGATCTGGTCGTTCTGTCTCCACAGGCAAAAATCACCTCCAAAAATACCATCCCTGACGATTTGATGGAAGGGTACGATGGGGGTATCAGCCTCCAGCAGTACCAGCAGATCGAGAAACTGCCGGGGGTCGAGGTCGCCGCGCCGATTGCCTACATCGGTTACGTTCAGATGCCAATACCGGAGCTGCAATTCTTTAAGCAGCCGCTTCCGACTGGCTTCTATCGCATTAATTTGACTGTCACAGCTTTCAATGGAGAGCGCCAGCTTACAGAGCATACCCTGACCCAGATCTATTACCATCTTGCATCGTGCGATCCTCCCCAACCCTCTACGGCAGAAATTGATGCCTGGGACAGCAAAGGTATCTACTTTGAGTGCGGTATCGACTCGACGTTTTTCTATGGGTTAACGCCGCCGATAGATACTGGCACCTTCTTGTTGGCGGCAATCGACCCGACGGCGGAAGATCAGCTTGTCCACCTTGATAAGAACATTACCAGTGGCCGGATGCTTACCCCGCAAGATACCATACACGTCAATAAAAATCCCAGCCTGGACCGTGCCTTTGACTGTCCAAATGGAGACTACACGGACCTGTCGAAGTGCAGGCAGATACCAAACCTGGACCTCCCGGTGCTATTTCACACGCAGCTTCCTGGACAGGCCACTATGAAGGGCCAGTTCACCATTGTATCGACGGGTACATTGACACCTCAGACGGTGGTCAACCGGGGCGGCCTCACCTACCTGACACACCTTCCCACTCAGCAGACTCTATTCGATGGAGTTGTTCCCATCGTGCAAAACGATCCTCAACGCTTCTCTGTCTCCGACCTTGCGTTGAATGGGAATAGCTGGCAGCCGTATACGCCCATCTATGGTCTCGACCCGTACACCGCTTCTCTGCGGTTTTTATACGCGCCTTCAAGCCTCAGCTACCAGCCCGCGACCTCGCCCGATGGCTCAAGCGCCTATTCCCTCGTGCCAGACGGCGTCCAGGGGCCAGAAGTAACGTTCCGGGCGCTGAACTCACTGCACATTGCAGAGATTACCAGATCGAAGGGAACCTTCGCATTACCAAAAGCGTTCTATTTCTTTAACCCCGTCGGCCAGTTCACCGGCGGCACGCTGGCCGCTCAGTTCAGCAATCCGCTCAACTGGCTGCCGGAGAACACCTATACTTCGCCGCCGACGACGCTGCGCTACGATGCCCAGGGCAACCCGATCACTCCTACGAATCTGCTGCCAACGACCAATACCGCCGGTTTTATCCTGCAACCGCCGCTCGCGCTAACAACGCTCGACGCGGCTGTCAAATTGCGGGGAGACCATGTCATCAGCGCGATTCGCATTCGCGTCAGCGGAGTTGACGCGGCCAACTCAGCCAGCTGGCAGCGAGTACAGCAGGTGGCGGCCCTGATACACGAGCGCACCAACTTACAGGTGCTGGTGACGCTCGGCTCCTCTCCCAGGCCAACGCTGGTCTACGTGCCAGGGGTGAGCAAAGGACAGTTGGGAGCTACACAGAACGTCGCTCCTGTTGGCTGGGTTGAGGAACGCTGGATAACCATCGGCGCCTCAATC
>DATGGW010000312.1:0-4703 GCA_035308345.1 Ktedonobacteraceae bacterium
GCGTGATTATACTGGCGGAGAAGGCGCAAACTTGATGCGCGGCCTCTTGCAACTGGGCGCGCGCGTAGTAAGCACGGTTGGAGAGTCTGTGAATTATTGCCAGGAATTGAGGGTTGTGCCATAGGCGTCAAGTGAAGCCAGGCAAACGTCTGAGGCAATCGCTTGTTTGCTCATGTGCTATACTCATAGAGAGAAATGTATGATGCAATTGCATACTTCATACGAATGTGATGATTGAAAAGCCTGGCCTGTAACGATGAATGAACAAGAAAAGGCGCCGGTAATCATGCGGCTCCCCTCAACCCTCAGCGGCTTCAGTGGTGGCAAAAGCCAGTTATTGCTGAACGCCGAGACCGTTGAGCAACTGTTGGGCGCGTTGGAACGCGAGTATCCCCTGGTGTGGGAGCAGCTTTGTGATGCGCAGGGCCAGGTGCGAAAAAAAGTAAGTATTTACGTCAACAATCAGCTTGTTACTACGCCTTATGATCTCCAAATGGCTCTCAAGCCGGGGCAAGAGGTAATCGTTTTACCTACCGGCGTGAATGCGTAATATGGTATACTTTGTAAAGTATCGTTAAACTCATCCTGAGAAACCGCCTGGAAACGTAGTTTTTGAGAACATTGCATGAAGATCGAACCATCCGACGATATCGCTCCTGACCAACCCACAGCGCCAACAGTATTTACACCGGTAGAAATTACTCACACGCGACGAAGATTAGGCCCCTGGCGAGTGCTGCTCAATCGTAACTACTCGCTGCTATTCTGGGGGCAGCTTATTTCTTCGGCGGGAACGCAGATGCAGGTGGTCGCCGTCGCCTGGCAGGTATTATTGCTCACGCATAATCCTATTGCATTGGGCCTGATCGGGCTGGTGCAGGCTATTCCGCGCCTGGTCTTCTCGCTGGTGGGCGGCGTCTTCGCGGATACATTTGACCGGCGCAAATTGCTGCTCATCATCGAGGTGACGCTAGCGTCTACTTCAGCCGTGCTGGCGCTTTGCACTATATATCATGTTATCAACATGATCATCATCTATGGCGTTGTATTGATTTCGGCCAGCGTATCGGCCTTTGAGTTTCCGACGCGCCAGGCCATCATTCCCGGCCTGGTAAAACGCGAGGAAATGGCCGACGCTCTATCACTGAGCATGGTTATGATGCAGTTTTCCTCTATCGTTGGCCCAACGGCGGGCGGATTTGCCATTGCGTGGCTCGGCGTTGCCAACACCTACTGGTTTGACGTGGCCTCCTATTTCGTGGTGATCGGCTCGTTGCTGTTCATGATTGTTCCGCGCATCCCCGTCGAAAAACGCTCGCGGGGGGGTATGATTGCCCTGGCAGATGGTATGAAGTACTTACGTGCTCATCCTATCATCCTGGCGGTGCTTTCGTTGGACTTTTTCGCCACCTTCTTCGGCTCGCCGCGCGCGCTCTTGCCCATCTATGCCAGCGATATCCTGCGTATTGGCCCGCAGGGACTGGGCATTCTCCAGGCTGCGACGCCCATAGGCGCGGTAGCGCTGGCTCCGTTCACCGGCCTGGTCGGGCGCATCACCCGCCAGGGCTTAGGCGTGGCGCTGGCAATTATCGTATGGGGTTTGAGCATCATTGCCTTCGGCCTTTTCCCATCCCCGCTGTGGCTGGGCGTGCTCTTCCTGGCCGGAGCTGGCGCGGCTGACATGGTCAGCATGGTGCTGCGCGGCCTGATTATACAACTCAGCGCGCCTGATGAGCTGCGCGGCCGTATGAGCGCGGTCAGCGCCATGTTCACGATTGGTGGTCCAATGTTGGGTCAGTTCGAATCGGGCCTGGTAGCGGGTATTTTCTCGCCGACGCTCTCCGTGGTCAGCGGCGGCGCGGCCTGTATCGCAGCAACACTGCTGATCGTGGTGCTGGTGCCCGGCCTGGCGCGGGTGAGGGTGAAGTAATCGTGAGGGATACCATATTCCAGGGCGGGGGCAAGCCCCGCCCCTATTCTGTACGGCTTCACACGTCGCGCCACCACATCCTCTTCTCCATCCATCACCAATCGGCGTGGTATTATTTTCCCCTATTCTATCATTTTTCAATTATGTCCGAATCGAATAGCTTGCATTTTCTGTCGTATTCATGCATAATGCGCGTGGAATAAGATGAGGGGGTATATGGTTATGCTGGCAAAAGTGCAAAGTTGCGCGGTGATTGGTCTGGAGGGCGCGCTGGTTGAAGTTGAAATTGATCTCTCCAATGGCCTGCAGGCGTTTACTATCGTGGGACTGCCTGACGCAGCGGTAAATGAGTCGAGGGAGCGAGTGCGCTCGGCTATCAAAAACAGTGGTTGTCTTTTCCCTTTCAAGCGCATCACGGTCAATCTCGCGCCCGCCGACTTGCGCAAGGAAGGCCCGGCATATGATCTTCCTATAGCCATTGGGATACTGCTGGCA
This sequence comes from Ktedonobacteraceae bacterium, assembly GCA_035308345.1. GTDB lineage: Bacteria > Chloroflexota > Ktedonobacteria > Ktedonobacterales > Ktedonobacteraceae > CF-113. The sequence goes on from DATGGW010000312.1 coordinate 2,426, forward strand.
TCCGAGCAGATCAACCAGGACGAGAAGATAGAGCAATGCCTGTTCCTGGGAGAATTATCGCTGGATGGCACGGTACGGCATACCAACGGTATGCTGCCGATGGTCGCCTTAGCCAGCGAGAAGCATGTCAAGCATGTGTTTGTGCCTGCCGCCGATGCTATGGAAGCGGCTCTGATCCGCGAGGTAAATATTTACCCGGTGGAGACGCTGGGTCAACTTGTTGCTCATCTCAACGGCGAGCGGTTCATCGAGCCGTTCATTCCTGATCCGAAGATACTCGATGTATCCGAAGCCGTGGTGTACGGGCAGGATATGGCAGCCGTGCGCGGGCAGGAACACGTGAAGCGCGCCCTGGAGGTTGCGGCCAGCGGCGGACACAACATACTGATGAGCGGCCCGCCTGGATCGGGGAAAACCCTGCTGGCGCGTTCTACACCCTCTATTTTGCCGCGCATGATTATCGAAGAATCGCTGGATGTCACGAAGATATACAGTGTGAGCGGCATGCTGCCTGCCGATATGCCCCTCATGATGCAGCGTCCATTTCGCGCGCCGCACCACACGATCAGCCATGCCGGGCTGGTTGGCGGCGGGCGCATTCCGCGACCGGGGGAGATCAGCCTATCGCATCGCGGCGTGCTTTTCCTCGACGAATTGCCGGAGTTTGGGCAAAACCTGCTGGACGTTTTGCGCCAGCCGCTCGAAGACAAGATAGTGACCATCTCGCGCGCGCAGGGAACCATCACCTTCCCCGCGAATTTTATGCTGGTTGCGGCCATGAACCCCTGTCCCTGCGGCTTCTATAACGACCCGGTGAAGGAATGCACCTGCTCAGCTATGGCCATTGCGCGCTACCAGAAGAAGATTAGCGGTCCCCTGCTGGATCGCGTCGATATCCACGTCGAAGTGCCGCGCGTCGATTACGAAAAGCTAGCTGACAAGCGGCAGGTGGAGAACTCGCAGACTATCCGCCGGCGCGTGCAGGCTGCGCGCGAGAGACAACTGGAGCGGTTCAAAGATACAAAAATGACGTGCAATGCGGAGATGGGGCCAAACGAGGTGCGCGCTTATTGCGAGCTTGATGCGCCGGGTGAGAGGCTGTTGAAGGCGGCGACACAGCAGTTGCACCTGTCGGCGCGGGCGTATCATCGCGTGTTGAAGCTGGCGCGCACGATTGCGGACCTGGCGGAGAGCAATACGATCATGGCCAATCACCTGGCGGAGGCGATACAGTACAGGCCGAGGGTGGGGCTATAGTTTTGGGAAAGTAGTGCGGTGCAAGGAAATTACCTGTTGTTGGCGAAAGTGTCATCCTGATATTTCTCTTTCTGCTCTGGCTGTCCCCTGTCTCAGGAGTCGGATTGCCAGGAGCGCGATCCATACCCAACCGGCGATGATCGCAATACGTTGGAGAAATCCGGTCGGTGAACCAGGGAGGACGCCATTCGCGTCGAGGGCTGACACAGTCGTGCTGGCAATGAAGAATGCCGCTATCAGGATGCCTGTGACGATTGAATAAAGTGCCCAGCCTTTCCAACCAGGATCACCCGCGAAACGGCGTGCCATCACAAAGCTGGCTATAGTCAGGGAGCTGAAGGTAATCAGACCGGCGACGCCATGAATCATTCCGTGGAGCGTTTGAGGGCCACTGCCTCGCGTACCCGGCGGGTAACCCAGGCTCCCATCGGTCACAAAGATGCCGGCAGTAATGAGGGCCAGTCCGAATATACCAAGCAGTACTGGTCCCCAGACAGAACTTTTACCCGAACGCAGAACCTGCCGGAGCCCGACAGCGAAGCAGAGCATGAGCGCCCCGCAGATAAGGAAGTTGGCTATCTGCACCCATCCACCCGGGCCAGTGCCGAGCGAACTTACAAAGTTGTGCCATGCGCTGTAGCCAGGGCGAGTGGCTCCCTCGATCAAGAAAACGAGGATGAAGAACAGCGGGCCGATTGCGCCACACGCAAGCAGAAGCCTTGTCGTCCGCTGCTTGTTTGTCATTGTGATGTTCTTCTCGGTCGCCATAATTGGCTCCTTACTTGTATTCAGCCTTCCTTCACGCTGATCCAGTTCAGATGCTATTCGATTTTCTTTTTCAAATAACGAACAGCATTTTCTTTCCACCGCTGCTCGATCCAGGCGAAGAGTTTAGTCCTTGCCTCATCACGCGTAAATGGCACAGACGTGATCCCGTGCCGTTCCATCCAGCGGTCGGCCAGCATGTAGCACGTGCTGTTCCAGCCGCTTTTATTGCCGTGCTCGTTAAGTCTTTCGGAGA
>DATGGW010000313.1:0-4505 GCA_035308345.1 Ktedonobacteraceae bacterium
CGCCTCTTCATAGCCAGATGTGCCGTTGATCTGGCCGGCCAGAAACAGTCCCGCCACCGCTTTGGTTTGCAGCGTGCTCATCAACTGCTCAGGTGGCACAAAGTCATACTCGACGGCATAGCCGACGCGCATCATTTCCGCGCGCTCCAGAGCAGGAATGCTGCGCAGCATAGCCAGCTGCACATCCTCCGGCAGGCTGGTGTTCATACCCTGCACGTATACCTCGCCTGTGCGCCAGCCCTCCGGCTCAAGGAAGATTTGATGCCGCTCTTTATCAGCGAAACGCACGATCTTGTCTTCGATGGAAGGGCAATAGCGCGGGCCAATGCCCTCGATGATGCCGGTATAGAGCGGCGAGCGATGCAGGTTGCTGCGAATCACCTGGTGCGTGCGCTCGTTTGTATGCACGAGATAGCAGGGCAACTGTGGTCGCCAGCCATGCAGGTCTTCACCGGTGACGGGATAGACGGGATTAGGCCGCGTTCCAGGAAGCTGCACATCCTCGCGCGCCGAGACATCCTGAGAAAAGTAGAGCGGCACGCGGCTCCCAGGCTGCGGTTCTGTCCTGCTGAAATCGATGGTGCGCGCATCGATGCGCGGAGGCGTACCCGTCTTAAAGCGGCGCACCTCGAGGCCAAGCGCGCGCAGTGAGTCCGAGATGCCCAGCGCGGGCGCTTCGCCTGCGCGCCCGCCGGGCTGTGTTTTTTCGCCAACCACTAGTCGCCCGTTGATGAAAGTGCCGGTGGTCAAAATCACCGATCTGGCCTCGTATTGCCAGCCGTTGGTGGTTACTACGCCGCGCATGATGGGACGCCCATCGTCTCCCGGCTCGCTCAGAAGTCGCAAGATAGTGGCCTGTTTCAACTCCAGGTTTGGCTCAGCTTCCAGCACAAATTTCATAGCGAGGCGGTAGGCCTGTTTATCGCACTGGGCGCGCAATGCCTGCACCGCCGGGCCTTTGCTGGTGTTGAGGAGGCGAATCTGGATGAAGGTGCGGTCGGTATTGCGCCCGATCTCACCGCCAAGCGCATCGATCTCCTTGATTAAATGCCCCTTGGCGGGTCCACCCATCGAGGGATTGCAGGGCATCAGCGCTATGCTGTCCAGATTCATAGTAATCAACAGCGTTTTGCGGCCCATTCTGGCGCAGGCTAAAGCCGCCTCGCAACCCGCGTGGCCCGCTCCGACGACGATAACCTCGTATACGCCCCGCAGAACCTGCTCCTGGGGAACACCACCAGCCGTATTGTGTCCGTTAAGCTCGTTTTGATTACCCATACGCCTACCCATAAATAGCTCGAATACATCCTGTTTGTTTGGATGGATGATTGTTCCAATCGCACTTGACGTATTATGAACCAGTTGAGTTCAATCGTCAATAGAATGAGAGGAAGAGTCTATTTTCCTGAGAGAATACGGATTGACGAACCAGCGGCAACATGATAATATCGTGTCACAGCAACAAGACCTCATGGGGCGGTGGCGAAACGGTAGACGCAGGGGACTTAAAATCCCCAGACCGAGAGGTCGTGAGGGTTCGATTCCCTCCCGCCCTACCCTCTCCTAAAGCCAATCTAGAAGCCAGTTCACAACAGCCTTTTATCGCCACCTGTCCGATAGACCTTATTTCCCATGCACGTTTTACGTTTCAAAGCTACTAATGCTCCTTAAAGGTGCCCGGTATTGGAAAGTTCATAAAATTATCGGACACATGGCGAAATAAATTGCGAGATTTTGAAGGAATTCCGCCACAATCCGCCACAATTCTGCTGTCCTCAATAAAAAATCGATACTATGGCGGAATTATCATACCCATACGATGGAATTCAGTCATCATATGAAACGATGCAGATAATAAAAAGGGTGAGAAAGGCAAAAGAGCAATCAGTCGTGGAGGATAATGAGGGAAAAGGCACTGGATATCAAGAGTATAGAGACGCGATAATTCGCGTCCCTATGCTTGTTCTTCCTGCCGGGGCATTTCGATGCGGGGACCGCGTCTGCGCCGGCCCATCTCCACGATTTTCAGGCGTTCGATAGCGCGCTGCAGGGCAGCCTGCAATTCGGCGCGTTCGGTGTTCGACGTGACCTGTTCCAGGCGTTCCTGGGCGCGGCGGCGAGCCTCTTCCGCGCGCGCCTGGTCGATTTCCTCGGCGTGTTCGGCTGTGTCGGCAAGGACCGTTACCTGGTTATTGGACACTTCGAGAAAGCCGCCTGAGATGAACAGGGGCTCTTCCGCGGCTCCCAGCTTGATGCGCAGTTCGCCTATTTTCAGCACGGAGAGCAGCGCGGCATGCCTGGGCAGGATGCCAAGCACGCCTTCTGTGCCGGGAGCGACCACCATATCCGCTTCGCCGTTGTAGAGTTCGCGCTCGGCGGTCACTACCTCGACATGCATAGTTGTGTGTGTCGCCATCGTTTAACCCTTCTTCTGCTCTTTCTCGTAGCTTTCCACAACTTCATCGATGGTCCCCTTCAAATAGAAGTTGCTCTCACCGATGTGGTCGTACTTGCCATCCAGGATCTCTTTGAAGCCGCGCACGGTTTCCTTCAAAGGGACGTAACGGCCTTCCATGCCGGTAAAGACTGTTGCCACCGTGAATGGCTGCGAGAAGAAACGCTGTAACTTACGGGCGCGCGCTACCGTCAACTTGTCTTCGTCTGATAGCTCGTCGATGCCCAGGATAGCGATGATGTCCTGCAAATCCTTGTAACGCTGCAGCACACGCTGCACGGCGCGCGCAATGTCATAGTGTTCGCGCCCAACCACGTTCGGGTCGAGGATGCGGCTGGTGGATTGGAGCGGGTCGATGGCGGGGTAGATGCCCTGCTCGAAGATGGCGCGCTCCAGCACAATCGTCGAGTCCAGGTGCGCGAACGTCGTGGCAGGGGCCGGGTCGGTGTAGTCGTCAGCAGGCACGTAAACGGCCTGCATCGACGTTACCGAGCCGCGCTTGGTCGAGGTGATGCGTTCTTGCAGCTCGCCCATCTCCTCCGCCAGGTTGGGCTGATAACCTACGGCTGATGGCATGCGTCCCAGTAGTGCCGACACTTCCGCGCCGGCCTGGGTGAAGCGGAAGATGTTATCGATGAAGAGCAACACATCTTTGCCCTCTTCGTCGCGGAAGTATTCCGCGATGGCCAGGCCGCTCAGGGCAACACGCAGGCGCGCACCAGGCGGCTCGTTCATCTGGCCGAAGACCATAGCCAGGCGGTCGATTACCTTCGCTTCCTGCATTTCATGGTATAGGTCGTTGCCCTCGCGGGTGCGCTCACCGACGCCAGCGAAGACGCTGTAACCGCCGTGACCTTTGGCGATATTGTTGATGAGCTCCTGGATGATGACGGTCTTGCCGACGCCTGCGCCGCCAAACGCGCCGATCTTACCGCCTTTCATGAAAGGACAGATCAGGTCGATAACCTTGATGCCTGTCTCAAAAACCTCAATTGTAGCAGCCTGGTCTTCCAGTGTGGGCGCTGGCCGGTGAATTGGCATACGTGGTGAGTCTGTTACTTCGGGTTTGTTATCCACGGCCTGTCCGAGCACGTTAAAAATACGTCCCAGCGTCTTGGGGCCAACAGGAACGGTGATCGATGCTCCCGTGTCTATCACATCAATGCCGCGCTGCAAGCCATCGGTTGACCCCATAGCCACGCAGCGCACCCAGTTATTGCCCAGGAGCTGCTCGACCTCCAGGGAGAGATCCTTATCAGTGCCAACGGGGCGGGTGCGTAGTTCGTTGTAGATTTCCGGCAGTTTGTCTGACGGAAACTCGACGTCTACGACAGCCCCAAGCACCTGCACAATTTTTCCTTTTACGCTTGTTTGTGTCTTTGCCATTTATTTCTCCATCTCAGGACGCGATAAATCGAACCCCTGCGAACCTATAAGGCATTTGCGCCGGACACAATCTCCAGAATCTGGGTAGTAATACTGGCCTGGCGAGCCTTGTTATAGGTAAGGGTTAAATCTTGAATGAGATCGTTCGCGTTGTCGCTCGCATTTTTCATGGCTACCATCTGGGCCGAGTACTGGCTTGCCAGCGATTCGAGTAATGCCTGGTAGACCTGAACGTCTACATAGCGAGGCAGCAAGGCTTCGAAAATGCTCGCCGGGTCCGGCTCGTAAATGTAGTCAAGAGTTTCGCTTTGCGTGCTGCCTTCTTCTTCGGTGGGCGGCTGAACCGGCAGTAGTTGCACAACGGTCGGCTGCTGCGTCACCGTGTTGATGAACTTGGAATAGACCAGGTAAACCACGTCCACTTCCCCTTTCAGGAAAGCTTCCGTGGCTACTTCGGCGATGGCCGAGGCATCAATCAGCGATGGTCTATCGCCGTAGTTCGTAAACTCGGCCACCAGGTGGAACTGGTTGCGCGAAACAAATTCGCGGCCCTTGCGTCCGACTGCGATGTACTCGATGTCGGGGCGTGTTCCCTGCTCCGCGAAGGTCCTCTGCTGTTCCAGGGCGCTCGCGGCTGCTTTGCGATTGATATTGCTGGGTAAAG
>DATGGW010000314.1:0-6235 GCA_035308345.1 Ktedonobacteraceae bacterium
AGGCGGGTTTATCTGTGGCGGGGTCGCAGCTTCATCTTTGCCGATCTGGTCATCCTGCCCATTCTAGTACAGCCACGCGGAAATAACGAGGGAGGGTATGATAGAATACAGAGCAAAACAAAGTGAAGGAGACCTCTTTCATGCCCTCTCCACAAGCAAAACCGCTTCATGTTAGCTCCTTGCAACAAGAACTTCTGCAGCAGATGACCCACCGCCCCACGAGTGCCCAGAGGCTGGTCAAACGAGCTCACATCATCTTGGAAGCCCTCAAGGGGACCAGTAACACCAGCATTGCCCAGCGTCTGCAGATCGATTATGAAACGGTGCGACGGTGGCGTGATCGCTGGCACGTGGCAGAGTCGCGTTTGCAAGCGATTGAGGAGACAGGAAAGCGGAAACTGCTGAAGCAAGCGATCGAAGTCCTGTTGGCTGATGAGCAGCGTCCTGGAACACCGGCGACGTTCACCTTCGAGCAGTTCATGCAGATCATGGCTCTGGCCTGTGAAAAGCCAGAGGCATCTGATCGGCCAGTGAGTACCTGGACGCCGCGCGACCTGGCCGATGAAGCGGTCAAACGTGGCATTGTCGCGCAGATTTCTCCCCGCACGGTGGAACGGTTTTTAAAAGGTGAGCGCGTTGCAGCCCCATCGCAAGCGGTACTGGCTCACTCCACCACCCGATGACCCCGCCGAACTGGCCGAGCAGATCTGCACGGTCTGTGAGGTCTATGAAGCGACTCCAGCGCTTGCGGCGCTGGGGACGCATGTGATGAGCACAGATGAGATGACTGGCGTTCAGGCCCTGGAGCGATTGCAGCCCTTCTTGCCGATGCTGCCTGGTCATGTCGAGCGGCAAGAATTCGAATACAAGCGGCATGGCACTCTGAGCTTGATTGCCAATCTGGAGGTGGCCACCGGGCGAGTCGTCATGCCCAGCCTTGGACCCACGCGCACCGAAGCCGACTTCGCCGCTCACATTGCCCAGACCATCCAGACTGACCCAGAGGCGGTCTGGATCTTCATCACCGATCAACTCAATACGCATCAATCGGAGACCTTGGTGCGGCTGGTGGCTGTGCAGTGTGACATCCAGGAGGACCTGGGCATCAAAGGCAAAAGCGGCCACCTCGCCTGCATGAGCACGCGTGCTGCTTTTCTCTCCGACACCAGCCATCGCATTCGCTTCGTCTATACTCCCAAACACAGTTCTTGGCTCAACCAAATTGAGATCTGGTTCTCTATCCTGGAGCGGCGCTTGTTAGCCCGCGCCAGTTGGGTCTCCGTCACACAATTGCGCCAGGGGATCCTGGCATTCATTGCCTATTACAATCGTCTTTCTCATGGTCCATTTCACTGGACGTATAAAGGACCAGCTTGTTGAACCTCCCTAGAACTGACTCATCCTCTTTCATGCAACACATGGAATATAATGTGTATGATTGACTTTTGATGATGCTCAAGAGAGAGGTATCTGCTCAGGAAGAGCGACAGGAAGCCGAAATGGAGCATGACCATGGAAGAGAAAACGGCGATGAACGTGAATGGAACAGCTACGTGGCTCACCCATCCTTGGGTGGCCAAAGGAGAACACACGATACGGTTCGGGGTGAGCGTCATCAATCAGGGTGGCGATTGGCTTCTGCATCGTGATTGGGTGCAGATGGCGGAGGATCTTGGGTTTGACTCCTACTGGGCACCTGACCATCCCATGGGAAATGTCGATTGCTGGACGAGTCTCACCATGTTGGCAGCCACGACGACGAAGATCCGATTGGGGTCACTGGTGAGTTGTATCTCCTATCGTAGTCCTGCCCTGCTCGCACGTCTAGCAGCTGATGTGGACCGGTTGAGCAATGGGCGACTGGTACTCGGCATTGGCATCGGCGATGCGTTGCACGAGTTTGCACAAATGGGCATCCCTGTCCCCAGCACGCAAGAGCGACAACACACACTGGAAGAAACCATCCAGATCGTGTTAGGGTTATGGGAGAAACCCTCTTTCAATTATCAAGGCAAGTACTTTCACCTGCATCAGGCCAATGGACGACCTCTTCCTCTGCAACAGCCGCATGTTCCCATCCTGATTGCAGGAGGAGGCGAACGAGTGACACTGCGCCAAGTGGCACAGTATGCCGACGTCTCGAACTTTGGTGCGCATGCCTGGACAGGTGGTGCCGCGAATGTCGAAGACGTAGTACGCAAGTTCACGGCTCTTCGTTCACATTGTGAGGTGCAGGAACGCCCGTATACGTCGGTGTTACGAAGCTACACCACGGTTGCGCTGGTCCTCGCTCAAACGCACGAAGCGCTTCAGGCCAAGCTCGATACCGTTCCCCAGTGGTTACGAAATCAGTTCCAAGCGAGCACTATCGCCGGGATACCCAGTGAGGTTATTGCTCACTATCAAGCCTTGGCGAAGGCGGGCGTCCAGTATTTCATCATGCTGATATATCGCAACGACTTTGAAACCCTTCAACTCCTTGCACAGCAGGTGGTGCCAGCAGTGACGAAGATATGAGTTAAGTCGTTCTGTACACCAAGGTTACCCGTCTCATGTAGCGGCTCTGGCCCACGGAAGATCCCTTTCGTAGACTCCTGGAGAATTTCTGCGAGGCTGTACTAGCCAGTCGTGCAGTACAGCCAAAAGACTGGCTCAGGCATAGTGTGTTCGGGGCAATTCCTCTCGAGGATGATAGTCCGCCATGATGGACCCTATCCCTTCCACCTTTCGAATCCGTCATGCTTTTGCATGTTCCGCTAGCCGGGATATCCCTTACAGACTTTATAGCAGCCTTTCTCGAATGTTACCTCAAAGTCCAGGAGAGCTTTCCCAGCTGTATTGATTTGCAGATAGCAATGTGACCACTGATTAGGTCTTTCAAAGGGCATCGAGGAGATTGAATGGACGAGTAGAGAAAGCGTCCCAGCTTGTTGAAAAAGGCAGAAAAAACTTCATCCAACAGCTTTGACTCGTGAAAATCTGAGCGTGAGCTATGAGTTCTAAGCTTGCTAAGCTCGCCAGTTCCTGCTTTTTCAACAGCCTAATCCGTTTAAGAAACTCTCCAACATCGCTTCAAAACTGATGAAAAGTGGCTGTTGCACGATATCTGCTTTCCTACGTTCATCCTTTATATGGAATATAATTATTTAGCAGAGGTTGAGTAGTTCTTGAGGAAGAGACAGGCCCTATGAATAAACAAGATGGTACACAGTCACCTAAGAAACAACGCAGGAGCCGCAAAATAAATATCGTCAATCAGCAGAATGGTCAACAAGCTTCTGTTACACAACACCCCGCTCATGACGATAAAGAAGGATGGAAAGTGTACTGGCAAGCACAAGGGCAACCCTGGCGCACTGAACCAGAAATTGATGTGGCGCGGCAAAAATACCTTGATGATAGACGAAGCATTAAGCCGGACATAGAACAGGGTATTTATCCTTTCAAGGATATTCAGTTGAGCCGGGCTGATGTAGAATGGTTGCTAGCAACACATGAAAATGGGCGTGGGCCGGTAGATTGGCACGATGAAAGTCAGCGAGATCGTGATGGGCTGGATTTACGTGGTGCTGATTTGCAAAAGGTAAATTTGAGAGGCTTACCACTTGTATGTTTGATTGGGGGATTAACGGGTAGTACTTGGTTTTATGCCAGTCCTGAGCAATGCGAGATGGCAGCAGTACGGATGCAAGGTGCTCTCCTCATTGAAACAGAATTAGCAGGAGCTAAGAGCCTATCCCACTAGGGAATAGAATATTAGGATTTCAGGCCACTAACACTCGACGTGAGCAGTCGGATTGCAGGATCTCTGGTCAGGTACTTGCACTACCGATTAACAGCGCCGGGAGATGGGATTCGTTGACAGAAGGATTACCTTGACCTCCAGCTGCCGAATGAGGAGGTATAATAGTGCAGAGACGATCAAAGCCATTGTAGAGATCAGCGGCCAAGATATGTCTGGGGTATGTTGTGCATCGGCAGAAGGAGGTGCTGCATGCGTGAACTCCCAAACGGAACCGTCACCCTACTCTTCACTGACATCCAGGGCTCTACGCGCCTGCTCCAACAATTGGGCAACCGCTACACCAGCGTGCTCGCGGAGTGTCGACACGTGCTGCGAACTGCCTTCCAGCACAGGAGCGGCCACGAGGTGGATACGCAAGGCGATGCCTTCTTCGTGGCCTTTGCTCGCGCTACTGATGCGGTGTTGGCAGCCGTGGAGGTGCAACGCGCCCTCGCCGCGCGTTTCTGGCCGGAAGGTGTGGCTGTGCGTATGCGCATCGGCCTGCACACGGGCGAACCATTACTGACCCCCGAAGGCTATGTTGGCCTCGACGTGCATCGCGCCGCCCGCATCATGAGCGCTGCCCATGGTGGACAGGTCCTGCTCTCTCAGACGACTGCCAACCTCGTCGAGCAAGAACTCCCCGATGACGTGACTCTGCGCGACCTGGGGGAGCACCGCCTCAAGGACCTGGGACGCCCCAGTCGCCTCTTCCAACTGGTCATTCCGGACGTGCCTGCCGACTTCCCACCGCTGAAAACCCTGGATACGTCTCCCAACAATTTGCCCATGCAGCACACCCCTTTCCTTGGACGCGAGCAGGAACTGGCTGCCGTCGGACAACTCCTGCTGCGTGAGGATGTGCGCCTGGTGACCTTGACAGGCCCAGGCGGCACCGGCAAAACCCGCCTGGGCGTGCAGGTAGCAGCAGAGCTCAGTGACCTCTTCACCGACGGGGTATACTTCGTATCCTTGGCCTCTATCAGCGACCCAGCATTGGTTGTGCCGACCATCGCCGAGACACTCGGCATGCGGGAAGTAGGTGGTCGGCCCCTACGAGATCGCCTCGCAGAGGAGTTGCAGCGGAAGCAGATGGTACTGCTGCTGGATAACTTCGAACAGGTGGTGAGCGCAGCCGTGCAGGTGGTGGACTTACTGAGTCCTTGTCCGAGGCTTAAGGTGCTAGTGACGAGCCGCGAAGCGCTCCATGTACGAGTGGAGAGGGAATTCACTGTGCCCCCGTTCTCACTGCCCGATCTCAACCATTTCCCCGACCTCGCCGCGCTTTCGCACAATGCGGCGGTGGCGCTCTTCATCTCGCGAGCCCAGGCAGTCAAGCCCGAGTTCCAGGTGACCAGCGCTAATTCTCGCGCTCTCGTCGAGATCTGTGCCCGGTTGGATGGGCTGCCGCTGGCCATTGAACTGGCGGCTGCCCGCATGAAACTGTTCTCGCCTCAGGCGCTGCTTGCGCGGCTCTCACAGCGTTTAGCCGTGTTGACGAGCGGAGCGCGGGACGCACCAGTACGGCAGCAGACACTGCGCAATACGATCGCATGGAGTTATAACCTGCTCGACCCAGCAGAACAACAACTCTTCAGGATCCTCTCTGTCTTCGTTGGTGGCTGTATACTCCAGGCAGTCGAGGCCGTCTGCTCTGCACTTGACGTTGGTAACGCAGCGAGACAGGTCATAGATAGTGTAGCCTCCCTCATCGACAAGAGCTTGCTGCAACAAACCGAGCAGGAAGGCGAAGAATCCCGCCTCGGAATGCTCGAGACGATCCGCGAGTATGGGCTGGAGTCCCTCGCCGCGAGCGGGGAGATGGAGGCCACGCGACAGGCCCATGCCGTGTACTATGTAGCACTGGCAGAAAAGGCGGAGCCGGAACTCGGAGGTCCGCAGCAAGCCGTGTGGTTGGAGCGATTAGAGCAGGAGCTTGACAACCTGCGAGCAGCCCTTAGGTGGTCCCTGGAGCGAGGAGCGGCGGGACACAGCAGCGAGATTGCCTTGCGCCTGGCAGGAGCGCTGCGGCGGTTCTGGGAAGTCCGTGGTCACTGGAGTGAGGGGTGGAGCTTTCTAGAGCGGGCGCTAGCGTTAAGCAAAGGGGGTACAGTGCCGGTGCAGTTGAAGGCGCTCAAGGCTGCTGCCCACGTGGCTTATGCCCGGGGCGACAATGATCGGGCAGAAGTGCTAGCCGCGGAGTGCCTGGCACGGTGCCGGGAATTGGGAGACGCGACAGGTGTTGCTCTTTCCCTCCGCATGCTGGGGGGGGTAGCCCGGAGGAGGTACAACTTTGAAGCGGCAATCCCGCTGACCGAGGAGAGCTTAGCGCTCTTCAGAGAGGTGGGAGACAAGGAGGGCATCGCCTGGGCGCTCAATAACTTAGCGGGTCTGCTCAGCATGCGGAGCGAGTACGCCAGAGCCGTCGAACTGGCAGAGGAGAGCCTGGCA
>DATGGW010000315.1:0-3669 GCA_035308345.1 Ktedonobacteraceae bacterium
ATGGTCCCCGATTGAGAGTATCTCTCCGCGTAGTCACCAACGATTGGCACCTTAAAGTACTTGCCCTGGAAGGCGTTGATCATCAGAATGATCCAGCAGACGACGAGGGCCAGTCCTACAAAGGGGTTGATGATGCAGGCAAAGAACCATAAGAGAGGCAAAGATCCTAAGACTCCAAGTACAATTTCTAACACGACCACGGCTGCGGAGCAGAGAAGGGCCTGCATGGCATGAAAGCGTACAAAACGGTTTTGCTTCTCCATAAAGAAGATGATTAACGCGCCAATAACGGGGAACAGGTAGGCCAGAAATGCCAGGATATTGGCATCCATCCCTATAGAGGTGGGACCAAGTGCGCTGGCCGCTCCTACCGGTGGGGCGCCATACGGCTGCTGGTAAGGGTTTTGCGCTCCATACGGATTCTGCTGTTGACCATACCCTTGTTGTTGTTGCTGCTGCTGCCCATAGCCAGGACCGTACTGGTTTGGCTGGTACCCGCCGCCTTGCTGGCCACTATAGGGATCAGTCGGCTGAGGTGGTTGTTGGGGGGCATAGCCGCCATACTGACTAGGTTGATTCGGGTCTTGTCCCTGGTTTGGATTCCAACTCATAAAAATGCCTCGTTTCTTCTAAGAAAACCTATTGCGTTCATGGATGATTCGTTCCCATCATCGACATGGCAATAGCGTGGATATCTCTCCACTGTTACACAGGGTTTTCCCTGCATCTTGTATACGTAGTATACTCCTATTGGTTAGGAATTTGAACCTTTCAGGTCACAATCTGGTTGGTAATATTACCATCTTCCCCAAAAATCAGCAATATCGATGAGGGCAAGGGAGCAATGAAGGCGATCGCCGCGATCACCCCTGCGGAACTGAGGCGTTATTCGCCATTCCGGGCATGAATTTGCGGATACGAGTCATGAGCCGGAAGATCCTTAGGAGGGATAATCAATGTCGATGGGGTTGGCTTATTTGTCTCTTCGGGCTGCTCATCGGCTGGTATGGCGGGAAGCCGTAGCTTTTTATCACGCTGGCCTGCCGCGCGCTCATCCATGTGCAACGGGATGGGGTCCGGCAATTGTTGCTCTTCTTGTTCTTCACTTTCCCTTTCAGAAAGAGGTTTTTCGAGGAGTGCGACTTCGATGACCTGATCCATTGTCTCCACATAAGAAAAACGCATCTGACGCTGAATTTTAGCAGGTATATCTGCCATATCCTTCTTGTTTTCGGCGGGTACAATCACATGAAAAATGTTGGCCTGATGAGCGGCAAGCACTTTCTCTTTGAGCCCGCCAATACCAAGCACGCGCCCGCGAAGCGTTATCTCGCCTGTCATAGCGAGGCTCTCGCGGATTGGGCGCTGCGTAATGGCTGAAATGAGCGCGGTGGCAATGGTGATACCCGCTGAAGGGCCGTCTTTGGGAATAGCGTTTTCTGGCAAATGGATATGCAAGTCGGTCGCTTCCTGAAAATTCGGATCAATATCAAACAGGTGAGCGCGGGAGCGAATATAGGAAAGTGCGGCTATGGCGGACTCACGCATGACATCACCAAGTTGCCCTGTGACCATCAGGTCGCCCTTCCCAACCATGGTAGCGACTTCTACCGGCAAGAGTATCCCACCGTTTTCGGTCACGGCCAGTCCCATGGCGACGCCGACCTGCCTCCTGGTATTTGTGGGAGTAACGGAGTAGCGAGCCGTTCCCAGGTATTGTTCCAGGCTGCCGCTGGTCAACCGCAGGTGGGTAGTGGGTTTCTCAATAATACGCCGGGCCGCTTTTCGACAGATCATCGCCAGTTGCCGTTCCAGGTTACGCACCCCGGCTTCTCGCGTATAATCTAACACAATGTGCTGCATAACCGCTTGCGGTATCTTCAACTGATCTGGCGTCAACCCATGCTCGCTCAGCACTTTTGGTAAAAGATGGCGCAGCCCAATATTCACCTTTTCCTCAAACATGTAACCGGGCAAATCGATGATGTCCATGCGGTCGGCTAACGCCCGCGGAATCTGATATTTGACATTGCCGGTACAGATGAAGAAGACTTCTGAGAGATCAAAGGGAATTTCCAGATAGTGATCGATGAAAGCGCTGTTTTGCTCCGGGTCAAGTACTTCTAAGAGGGCCGCGCCGGGGTCTCCGCGATACTCGGAGGAGAGCTTATCGATTTCATCGAGCAGGAAGACCGGGTTGCGCACACCGACGGTTTTCATCGATTGAATGATGCGCCCCGGCAAAGCGCCGACATAGGTGCGGCGATGCCCGCGAATTTCGGCTTCGTCGTGTACGCCGCCCAGCGAAATGCGGGCAAACTTGCGTCCCAGCGAACGAGCTATCGACCGTCCCAGCGAGGTTTTTCCGACCCCTGGAGGGCCGATGAAACAGAGTATCTGCCCCTGGCTTTCGCTTTTTGTCTGTCCGCCACGTTTGGCCAACTGCTGGCGTAACTGCCGCACAGCCAGAAATTCGATGATTCGCTCTTTAATACCCTCTAGCCCGTAGTGGTCTTCGTCCAACACGCGGCGGGTGAGTTCAATCTCAAACGAATCTTCACTGCGCTCGCTCCACGGTAGCGCCAGCACCCAATCGATGTACGAGCGCAAGACCGTTACCTCGGCGGATTGAGCCGGGGTGCGTTCCAGGCGGTCAATCTCTTTGCGTACCTTTGTCACAACCTCCGCAGGCCATGCTTTCTCTTTCAATTGTATCCGCAATTCGTCGGCCTCTGAAGACGTCTCTATCCCCAATTCTTCCTGAATAGCTCGCAGCTGCTCGCGCAGGTAGAATTCTTTCTGTGTGCGATCAACCTGGGAACGGACGCGATTGCGAATAGTGGATTCCAGTTCAAGGATTTCGATCTCATTCCCCATAATGACGGTGATTTTGTCCAGGCGCTCCAATGGGTCAAAGGTCTCCAGCAACTCCTGCTGCTGCTGTGGGTCAGTGACCATGTGGGCTGCCAGCATATCCGAGAGACGGGCAGGTGTTTTGAGGCCCACAATCGAGTTAATGTCCTCGACCGAGAAACGGTGGCTCAATTGCGCGAAACGCTCAAAGAGGCTGGTGGCATGGCGCACCAGGGCGTCCGCCTGGGGGTTACGGGCCTGGGACTCCTGTGGCGTGGAGACACTGACGCGCATAAACGGTTCCAGTTCGAGATAGTCCTCGATTTGCACGCGGCGCAGGCCGCTTAACAGAACCTGCAGGCCGCCATCGGGTTGCCGGTGCATGGTGGTGATCTCAACCAGAGCGCCCGTCTCATAAATATCTTTGGGCTGAGGATCATCAATATCTGGATCTCGTTGTGATGCGGTGATCAAAGCATGGTCAGGCCGCATCATCGCTTCCTCGATGGCGCGAACAGACTTCTCACGCGCAATTGCCAGCGTCATGCGGGTGCGCGGAAACACAACCATGTTTTTTAACGCCACGAGCGGGTACGTCTCGGTATTCCCCTCAGGTGCATCCTGGCGTTCTTCTTCATTCATGGGTCCCGTCCTGACTCTAGCATACGAAAAACCGATGAGTCTGCGTTATGCAGACTCATCTTCTGGATAGGCCGTAGGTCGATTTGTGCGCGTCTCAAGCAGTGGCTTGTTGTGTGCAGTAATCACATCGCTGTTGATAATCACTTTTTTTACATCAGCACGGGATGGGATTTC
>DATGGW010000316.1:0-8292 GCA_035308345.1 Ktedonobacteraceae bacterium
CGCGCGCGGCCCGCCGCCGGGTCAAGTTTCCCCTCCATCGCTTCGGAGGTCAGATCGCGTCCATACTGATCAAGTGTTGGAGTCTTACTATGTTTAGCCTGCCGCTCGGCTGTCGCAGTATTACGTGCGCCAGTAGTAAAAGCCGAGGCAGGATTGTTTCTATTTCCCATGAAGCCAAAGGGGAAGCCTCCAGATTCACCAATATCGCCAGCGCCGCCCATCTGGCCCATCGCCGCGCCCATCAACTCCTCAGCGCATGTCTGACACAGGTAATGCGGCTCATGCCGGCCATTGACAATCTGGTCTATTCGCACGTTGGCAGGGTTCTTCTCACAACGTTCACATTTCATGAATTTGTATGCTCCTCATTTTTAGGAAGTACGATGGTATGCTTTACTCTTACATTGATACGGACGACTTCTTACAATAGATACGTCGCCTGCAAACCGTATCGCGTTGCGAGGGAAAGCTTCCAAATCGTGACTGCTTAATCGTGACTGCTTATTAGCAGTCCCATCGCTTGACTGCCAACAGTATAGCATAGACATGCCTCTCTGTCTAGCAGTCAAGATACGAGATTGCTAGTCATCTGTAATAACAAGGGAAAGTGATGGGATATTCCAACATATGTGGCAGATTGCAGCGCGCAATGAGCCTGGTCGGGGGAAGCCAACCGTCATAAGCGTACTGTCCAGTATTATTAGGAACAATAGAATCTCCATGTTAACTCTGCCATAGTGCAACGTTATATTAGCTGAGTGCTTGATTTAGTCAGCGCTTGTTTGCAGTTATTCTCAGCATTTTTTCAGATGTATACTAACAAAAGAGTGTATATTATTGTTGATTAGTCTATATAAAAGAAAGGGGTCATCCATGAATCCAGCATATGCAGGTGGTTATCTGATCGGTAGTCTCGCTGTTTTCGTTTTCTTCATCTATGTCTGGTGGAGAATTTTCGCCAAAGCTGGTTACAGCGGCGCCAGGAGCCTCTGGCTCATTGTGCCTATCGCCAATCTAATTGTTATCCTCATGTTCTCCTTTAGCGAGTGGCCGATCCAACGCGAACTGAAACAGTTGCGACAGATGGCCGGAGGAAGGCCGGGGGGACAGTATCCGCCGCAATATCCCCAGCCTCCACAGTACCAGCAACCTCCGCAGTACCAGTCGCCGTATCAGCAGCCCCCGCAGTACCCACAACCTCCGCAGTACCCACAGCAATAACAGTGCTTCATTAAGCAAGAATAACCAGAGATAGAGATCATCTGAGAAGCGCATCTAGCTCTGGTTATTGCATTGCGCGCGAGCTTTTCTCCTCTGCGCACTCTTCCACCTTGATATGGTATAGTCAAGGAGAAACTGTCCGGCTCTAGCATATCTTAAAGGAGCGCGCATCGATGGATTTTGCCTACACCGAGAAAGTCAACCAGCTGCGCAAGCTTGTCAGCGATTTCATGGAACGCCATATTTATCCCAACCAGCAACGCTATCACGAGCAGATCGCCGCGTCGGGCAATCCACATCATCATGCCGAAATTGTGGATGAATTGAAGCCCATCTCCAGGGCCGAGGGATTGTGGAACCTGTTCCTGCCCGATGGGGAGCACGGAGCGGGTCTTACCAACCTGGAATATGCGCCGCTGGCCGAAATCATGGGGCGCGTCGGTTGGGCTTCCGAAGTCTTTAATTGCGCCGCGCCCGATACGGGCAACATGGAAATCCTGGCGCAGTTTGGCACTCCAGAACAGAAGCGTCAATGGCTGCAGCCCCTGCTCAACGGCGAGATTCGTTCGGCCTTTGCCATGACCGAACCCGATGTCGCCAGTTCCGACGCCACCAACATCCAGCTCACCATACGGCGCGAGGGGGATCAATATGCGCTGAATGGGCGCAAGTGGTGGATTTCGGGCGCGATGCGCGAACGCTGCAAGATCTTCATCGTAATGGGCAAGACCGCGCCCGATTCGCCCGACAGGCACCGGCAGCAGAGCATGGTGCTCGTGCCGAAAGACACGCCTGGCGTCACGGTTGTGCGCAACCTTCCTGTCATGGGCTACGTCGATAACGAAAGTCACTGCGAAGTATTATTCGAGAATGCTCGCGTTCCCGTGAGCAACCTCTTAGGTGAGGAGGGCGGGGGCTTTGCCATTGCCCAGGCGCGCCTGGGACCGGGACGCATTCACCACTGCATGCGCGCCATTGGCGGAGCGCAGTACGCCCTCGAATTGATGTGCCAGCGCGCCGCGTCGCGTGTCGCTTTTGGCAAACCACTGGCCGAGCAGGGCATTATTCAAGAGTGGATCGCGCAGTCCGAACTGGAGATCGAGCAGGCGCGCCTGCTGACGCTCAAAGCCGCCTGGATGATCGATACGCTGGGTAAAAAGGCAGCGCAAAAAGAAATCGCCATGATTAAAATCATCGCGCCCGAAGTGTTCACTAACGTCGTGAACCGCGCTATCCAGGTTTTTGGAGGCGCGGGTTTGAGCGACGATTTCCCCCTGGCTTCCATGTGGGCGCACGCTCGCACGCTGCATATCGTCGATGGCCCGGACGAGGTACACAAACGCGCAGTGGCCCGCACGGTGATTCGCCAGTTGATCCAATAGAAAGGAAGACCCCGTATGACCACTCTTCCGCCTTTGATCGACGAGCAGCGCTTGCGCGTGTATCTCGCTAAACGCATTCCAGGCGATGATGCTGGTACACCGCTGCGCATCGAGCGCGTGCGCGGCGGACACTCCAATGAAACATTTTTCGTCGGGCGCGGCGAGCAAGAATGGGTGTTGCGCCGCCCACCGCGCGGTCCATTGCTGCCCACCGCGCACGATGTGCTGCGCGAATATCGCGTGCTCAAAGCCTTAAACACTACCAATGTTCCCACGCCGCGTGTTATGCTGGCCTGCGACGACGTGAGCATCACCGGCGCGCCTTTCTATCTCATGGAGCGCATGTTCGGACTGGTGATCCGCAATGAGCTGCCCCCTTACGCAAGCCATCTCGCAGGAAGAGCAGCGATCAGCAAAGCCTTGATCGACGCCCTGGCGGAACTGCATGCTGTAGACTGGCGCGCCATCGGCCTGGGAGATTTTGGCAAGCCCGAAGGCTATATTGAACGACAGATTCGCCGCTGGACAGGACAACTGGAAAAATCGCGCCAGCGACCACTGCCCGACCTGGATACCGTAACCGCGTGGCTGATCGAGCACATGCCGCTTTCGGGTCCGGCTACCATCGTGCATGGTGACTACCGCCTGGACAACAGCATGTTTGCCAGCGACCGGCCAGAGGTGATCGCCCTCTTTGACTGGGAGATGGCCACCATTGGTGACCCCCTGGCAGATCTCGGCTATTTGCTGTCTAACTGGCGCGAACCAGGCGACCCTCAACCGGAGTTCACTCTGGAAACGCGGCGCATCACGGAAAACCCTGGTTTCTTTTCGCGCGCGGAAATAGCAGATTACTACGCCGAGCGCACCGGGCGTTCGATCAGTGATATGGCCTTTTACGAGGCGCTGGCTATCTGGAAACTGGCAATCTTACTGGAAGGTAGTTACCAGCGCCACCGTTCCGGCACAACAGATGACCCATTCTTTGAGCAATTAGAGGCAGGAGTACCCGGGCTGGCGCGCCGCGCCCTTGAAATTTGCCGCTCTGCCAAAATTTCGTAGGAACGCGATAAATCGAGTCTCTACAAAGCAATAGATAGGAACCAGAAAAAATATGCCAGACCCTTTTTTATTTCAGCGCGAGAACGCGGCTGAACTATTCATCGTACGTCACGCCGACGCCATTCCCGGAGCGGATGAAATCATTCCCAGCGGCATTTATGATGATCTTCCGCTCAGCAAGATTGGACGCGAGCAAGCCGAGGCCCTGGCCGAACGTCTGAGCAGGCTGCATTTTGACGCCATCTACAGCAGCCCGCTGCGGCGCTGCTTGCAAACCGCCGCGCCTCTGGCAAAGCGCCTGGACATGACTCCCACCATCGTCGAGGGCATAAAAGAAATCAAGCTCGGCAGTATTCGCCCCCTGCCCGATGATAAAAATGATCTGGCCGCGCTCTCTCAGGCATTGGGAGAACGCCAGCACGATATCGTACTGCTGGCGGGAGGCGCCGGACACTGGGATGTGATTCCCAACAGCGAACCCTCAAAAGCTTTCCGCAGGCGCGTAGTGGAAGCTTTTGATGAGATCGCCAACCGGCACATAGGACAGCGCGTGCTTGCTTTCGCGCACGGCGGCGTCATTAACGCTTATGCCGCCGAAGTGCTGGGGCTGGAACGGGACTTCTTCTTTCCAGCAGCCAACACCTCCATCACGGTTGTACGCGTCGCGGGCAAGCAGCGCGTTCTCTATATACTGAACGATGTCGGTCATATCCGAAGGCATTCGTAGGGAAACTATTGCTGCTGGTTTGAGACGACCCTCTGCCAGAATTCAACGAGCTGGCGGCGAGTCTGCGAACCAGGCCAGGGAGCATAAAGCAGCACCAGCGCTAACCCTGTCAGCAACCCCAGGCGGAAAAAGAACTTTCTGCTCGCGCGCTTGCGGACAGCGCGTTGCTTGTTGGATTGAAGCGAATCGCCCATACCCTGGATATTTTTCTGCGCCTTCTTCAAGCTTTTACCCGCGTTTTTAGCCCCTTTTCCTAATACGTCCTGGGCCGAACTTAAGCTGGACTGCAGGGCATCCTGGGTAGCTGAAAGGCCGGACTGTGCCTTATCCTGTAAGGTGTCCTGCAAGCCCTTCATATTCTTGCTTGCCTTCTTCAGATTCTTATTCAGCTTCTTATTGGCGCTCTTCACATTCTTTTGCAATGCTACCTGCGCTACTCCTAACCCTGCTTGAATGACATCCTGGGTTTTGGATAGCCCCGGCTGTACATTACTTTGAAGCTGTCCCATTCCCTTTTGCGCTTTCTTCTGCGCGCGTTTGAGCTTCTTTCCAGCCTCTTTCTGCGCGCTATTCAGTGCATCCTGGGTAACATCCAGGCTTGTGAGTAACACATCCTGGGTCTTCGCCAGCCCTGATTGCACCCTATCTTGCACAGCCGAGGCAGTGGATCTGACCGCCTGCTTCGTGCTCTCTGCCATATCGTTACCATTAAGCTGATCGGTATCAAAAGTTTTCTTCATAGTACACTTCACCTCCTGTTAATAGTATCTCATGCCACTAACATCACGGAATAAACGCTCTTGAGGTTTCACTTCAGGCAAATCAGATACCATCAGTGCATCTGCACGCGCTTTGCGCTGGCACTGTGACTGACCAGTTCAGCCGGGACGATGCGCGATACCTGTCGTCCCAGCGACTTATGTGCGGTGATGATCGGGCGGCCAATGCGCTTTTTCCCATTGAGGCGCGCGCGATAGGCGGCATGCAAGATATACTCGGCCACGCTGGCCACCTTGCGCGGCACACCGTAGAAGCTTGGGAAATCGTTGATATCTACCAGCATCAAACCCTGCGGCGTTTCCAGCACGTCCACGCCATAGAGGTCAAGGCCAAACACCTGTCCGACGCGCCGCGCCAGCTTGAGCATTTCGCTGCTCACCGCAATCTCCGTCTCCTGCACCTCTCCATGCAGGGGCGAACTTTTCACGATGGCATGCACTTCCTGCCCGGTGACATACAATTTTATATCGTAGCCCGTGTTCTCAACATAGCGCATCGCCAGGTAATAGCTGTCAGCGTCGAGCGCCAAATTCTCCATCTCTTCATATGTTCGCACCAGGTGTATATCCTGCAGCGAGGTGCCATTGCTGGGTTTCACCACCACCGGGTACAGGTCACGCGGCACATTCACCAGCGCGCGGTAATGCCCTACAAAATAGGTCGTTGGCACGGGTAGACCGCAGGCCTGCGCGAAAGCCACCGCAACCGCCTTATCGCGCACCAGTCGTATAGCGCGCGAATTGTTAATCGTCGGGATACCAACCGCTTCCGCCGCCTCCAGAATGGTTAAACCCGGACCATCCGAAACCGTTTTCAGCACGAAGGCATCATAATTGGTGAGTGAGAGATCGGTCAGGCTGGTCACGGCTGCATACGGCTGTAAAACATCGATCTCATGACCCCATTGTTTTAACTGGTCCGCCACTACTATTGGCATCGGCTTAGTCGCATATTTCTCTTCGAGGATAAAGCAGAAGCGCACGGTGTATTCCTCCTCATATATTGTACTGTTCTGTAGAGAATAGTATACTCCCAATTTGATTTGCAGAATAGGAGGTGGTTCACAATTCAGGCCAAAAACATGCTATAATACATCCCATGAAGCCAGCTATGCGCACCACAATTGCATACCGCATCACCACAGAACGCTACCTGCTTGCCGCCGGGTAGCGGCGCGTTTTCACGCCTCGCACCGCTCCACACACGGAATTTAGAGAAATAACCTGTATACGCACGAAAATTGCATGATTTCATCCGCTCCGGCATGCCACAAAATATGGTACGATGTTAAAAAAGAAGTAGCAGCCTGTCACTTGCGCGCAGGCTTCTCAGGCGGATGAGATAATGAGGAGAATGTAGGAGAACCCACACCTATGGATTTAATGGAAAAGCTTGCCAGCCTTGCGCAACGCTACGAAGAACTGAATAAACTTATGGCCCGGCAGGATGTTCTCGATGATATCCCGCTGTTACAACGCTATGGCCGCGAACACGCCGAACTGGAAGAGGTCGTGCAGATATACCATGAGCTAAACGACAATGACCGGCAGATCACCGAAGCGCAGGAGATGTACGACGCCAGCGATGAGCCGGAAATACGCGACCTGGCCTACGAAGAAATGGAACGCCTCAAGCAGCACAAAGAAAAACTACTCGAAGAGGTCAAAGTTTCCCTGCTGCCCAAAGATATCATGGATGATAAAAATGCAATCGTCACTATCCAGGGCGGCGCGGGCGGTGACGAGGCCGCGCTTTTCGCGGGCGAACTCTTCCGCATGTATAGCCGCTATGCCGATAACAAACACTGGAAAATCGAAATACTGGATAGCAACGAGACGGCCGGGGGAGGCATCAAGGATATCACCTTCGAGGTCAGAGGCAGGGGCGCGTACAGCCGCATGAAATACGAGGGCGGCACGCATCGCGTGCAGCGCGTTCCCGTTACCGAGGCCAATGGGCGTATTCACACTTCGACCGCTAAAGTCATCGTGCTGCCAGAGGCCGACGATGATATCAATATCGAGATCAAAGATACCGATATCCGCGTCGATGTCTACCGTTCCACCGGACATGGTGGGCAGAGCGTCAACACGACCGATTCCGCCGTGCGCATTACACACCTGCCCACCGGCCTGGTCGTCACCTGCCAGGATGAAAAATCACAACTGAAGAATAAATTAAAGGCTCTTTCTGTGCTCAAGTCTCGACTGTGGGACTTAGAAGAGGCTCGCAGACAGGATGAGCTGAGCAAATCGCGGCGTTCGCAGGTGCAGACCGGCGACCGCAGCGAGAAGATTCGCACGTATAACTACCCACAGGACCGCGTGACCGACCATCGCATCGGCTATACACGCCATAATCTACCCGGTGTGCTCAATGGTGAGCTGGATGAGTTCATTGATAACCTGATCACAGTCGATCAGGCAGACAAGTTGCAACACCTGTTTGAGACTGAGGCAATCGCGAAGTAAGTTCGCAGCTGTGACCAGGAGTTTTATTATCGGTCGGCGCACTCGCTAAAAAACCTTTTTCTCGTTTTTAGTGGATGCGCCACGAAGCAAATTTAAAGAAGGGGAATCGCATGACACAACTGGTAATGGGGAAGAGTGAAATCTATGAACACGCTCTTCCAGAAATCAATCCCTCTTACAGATTGCTGCTTGGCCCTGGTCCATGCAACGTTGACCCGCGTATTTTGCGCATTGCCTCCGCGCCGCAGCTCGGCCACATCGATCCAGAATTTTTTGCCATATTGGAAGAGACCGCGCACTTGATGCGCCAGGTCTTCCAGACAAAGAACGACATGACGCTCTGCATCTCTGGCTCCGGTTTCTCCGGCGCGGAAGCCGTGCTCTCCAACCTGCTTGAAGAGGGCGATACGCTCATCGCTGGCAGCCTGGGCTTCTTCAGCGGCCAGATCGTAGAAATCTCAGAACGCGCCGGGGCGACAGTGGTCAATCTCACAACAGAACTGGGCAAGCCACTCGCGCCTGAGACGCTCGAACAGGCTTTCAAGGAGCATCCCGAGGCTAAAATCTTCGCTACAGCCATAGCAGAGACCTCCACCGGACTCTGGCAGCCCTTAGAAGAGCTGGAGCGCATTACGCACGCTCACGGGGC
>DATGGW010000317.1:0-17363 GCA_035308345.1 Ktedonobacteraceae bacterium
CGCAGGGTGTAGTCAGCGTGCTGCCATTCAGCGCGTTTTCGCCGCAGCAGACACGGACGCGACGCCCCGCCGCGTCTCGTCCCGCGCTTCTCATACTCGATGGGTTGGCCGATCCGGGCAATATGGGAACAATCCTGCGCACCGCCCTGGCAGCCGATGTCGCTGGAGTATTGTTGACATCCGACTGCGTTGATTATTTTAGCCCCAAAGTGGTGCGTTCAGCAGCCGGTGCGCATGTCGCATTGCCCGTCGCAATCGATCAATCGTGGGCTGCCATCGAGGAGCAAATCGCGAAACATTGCCGGGGTGAGCAGCGAGTCTTGCTGGCGGAAGCAGGCAGTTCGCGCTGGTACTTTGAGCAGGATTTGCGCACCCCTTTCGCGCTGATCACCGGCAACGAGGCGCACGGTCCATCACTGGAAGCGCGTAAGCGCGCCACCACTACTATATCGATTCCTGTGGCGAACAACGTGGAGTCATTAAATGCAGCCATAGCGACAGGCATCATTCTGTATGAGGCAGTGCGCCAGATGCGCATTTAATTTGTAGGGACGCGATTGATCGCCTCCACTGAGGGATAGATTGAAAAGGACGCGATTGATCGCGTCCCTATATATGTAGATCGGGCCTCAACGCTAATTACCAGCGCGTACCCATCTCGCGAGGAAGATCGGTCTCGTGAGCCAGGGTGACTTCTTTGCCGCAGCTTTCACAGTGGGCTGGAGCTGAGCCTGCATGTATCATGCCGCAGGTCTCACATATCCAGCGATACGAAATGGTGGTAGGACGCCGCATGAGTAACATTACCGCTGCCTGCACAGTTGCATCATCGCTTTTCACAACGGCATTGTTGTCTGGTATTCTCTGTGCAATCATTGGGATATCTCCTTTGTATATATAGCAACGCGCTTATTGAACGGTTGGTCGCGCGATAAACCTCTAATCCAAGTCTAACAGCACCACCTGCCATCTGTCCATGAATTTGGATAGGCGTTATGAATACTATCTATAACCAAACAGTTATATAGAGAAAATGTAAAACAAGAAAGGCGACCTGCGCAGGTCGCCTTTCTTGTTTTATTGGACGTTATTGCCATTCCGGTGGCACAGGCGGGACAGGCGGGCGTTGTGGTCGGCCCGGCGCGAGCTGAGAGCCATTGCGATTGAAACCTCTGCCATTGCCGTTGCCCTGCTGGTACGGCGCATAGCCAGGGTATGGTGATCTAGGAGTAGAAGCTGGCGGCAGCGCGTTCATATTGCGATTTTGATCTGCGGACTGGGCAGTAGCGGTAACTGTGCGGAATACGCCGCTGACCGTCAGATAATTGTCGTATTGGTCCTGCGGCGTAACGGTGACGTTGGCTGGCGCGTAATAGTTAAGGTTGTCGCGCAGCTTAAAGGCTTCGACGGAAGCCAGCAATTGCTCGGCCAGGCGCGCCAGGCGTTCCATGTTTTGCGCGGCTTCGCGCGTGCTGTGGCTGCTCTGTTGCGTTGACATAGAGACACCGTGCATGATTTGTACAATGGTGTTAGACGATTGCAGTTGCTGGTTTGCCATCTGGTTGATACTTTCAATCTCACTGCCCTGGCGTTCAACAACTGCGAAGATCGATTCTAGCGCGCCGCCTGCTTCCTGAGCCAGTTGCGCGCCAATCGATGTTTCGTGTTCCGTATCCTGCATAGAGACTGCCGCCGCGCCGATATCCTCGCGAACGCTGCGGACGATACGCGCGATCATACTGGCCTGGTCTTTGGCTCGCTCCGCCAGGCGGCGAATGTCTGCTGCTACTGCGCCGAAGCCCTTGCCGTTATCGCCGGCCATAGCCGCCTGGATCGCGGCGTCCAGCGCCAGGCGGTTCGTCTGATGCGCGATGTTCGAGATGACGGTTACGATGTTGTCGATTTCGCGTGAGCTATCCCCCAATGCCTGCACCTTCGTGGCTGTGTCCTGCACGTAGGTGTTAATGCGGCCCATACCTTCAACAGTTTGCAGCACTGATTCACGCCCGGTTTGCGCGGTCTGACGTGCCTCACGCGCTACGGCGTACAGGGATTGGGCGCGTTCCGCCACCTGCCTGCTCGAATCGGCCATGCGCTCAACTTCGACGGCAGCGGCGCCGATCTGCTGGATTTGAATATCCGCGCTTTCGACCAGCTGGCTCATGCGTTCAAAGGTCATGGTCGTGGAGCCCTCAACTTCTTGCGCCACCATTTTCACGCGCACTACCAGGCTCCCCAGTTCCTCGACCATGTAGTTAAAGGAGTCGGCCAGCACACCCAGGGCATCAGCTGTAACCTCCGCTTGCACGCGCAGATCACCTTCACCCACGCCGCTCACTTCACTCACCAGCTTTTCTACCTGCCCCTGCAGCGCGTCACGCTGGGTCTGCGCTTCCTGGATCAGGTGTACAATATTGTCCAGCATATTATTCATAGCGCTGGCCACTTTGGCGATCTCGTCGCGGCTATGTACCGTCGCGCGCGCGCTGGTATTGCCTTTCGCGATACGCCTGGTGAGCATGTCCAGTTGACGTAGAGGCTGCGTAATCGTGACGTTCACAATCCAGCCGGTAGCGATAACCACCAGGATCGTCAGCAAGAAAGCTCCCGCCGTAGCTATCAAGATCGGCTGGGTTTGCGCGGAGCCTACCGCCGTAACAGCCTTACCCATACTCACAGCGGCATTTACTACGTTCTGCCAGTTATTTCCGAGGTCGGTAAACACCTGTCCTGCGCTGTACAGCGTTTCATAGTCGCTGTTGTAGATAGCGTTGATCTCTGATGGAGTGAACACCGTGCCGCTCTGCAATTCGCCCTGCAATTGCTCAAGCTTATTTATCTCCGTGTCCTGAAAGCCTTGATACCTGGGCCACAAAGCATAGACCGCGTCGAGAGCCTTTTGTTGAGAGGAAATAATGGCATTGCCATTCACAGGATCATCGGTCAACAGGATGCTGCGAATGCTGCTCATGTTGGGAGAGGTCGCTATCTCGTAGTTGCTTTTATAGTCCTTGATGGCATTGTTGAACTCTGCTTCGTCGGTCTGCACGTCTTGACCTATCAACGCGCCGGAGGAGAAGAATGACGAATCGGTAATCACTCTACCCAGGTTTCCGAAGATCTCATTATAGTAAGACTCCAACTTCGCATTCATACGCTGAATGTTCGTCTCTTCCTGCGCTGCTGTGTTCTGGGCATCGAAGCTTGTGCGTACTGCCTGGCCTTGCGTGCTCAGTGAGCTAATATTGTAATTACCGAGCAGTACAATTACGATACCTGGTATGAGAGCCGCTATGGCAAATGCGATGAAGAGGCGGCGGAAAATAGGCACGTTGCTAATTAATCTAACCATGTCAGCTTAATCCCTTCTCATGCAGCAAGCGATAACTACCTGTATCTCCTCCAGAAACGCTGCGCAAGCCTTCCTATATAGAACACCCACACCGTAGTGTACACCACTCCGGCAGGAAATGGAACTTTTGGGTCAGAACCTTACCTGATTCTCCTACTATCAACATTTGGATTCCAGGGTGGCCCTCGCTCCGGTCGCCCTTCGTAGCGTTACGTTAAAACTGGTATTTCTCATACTCCGGATTTTCCGCGGCCGCAGACGCGGGATACACCGGAATAAGTTGCCCCGACTGCCATTGGAACAGGTATGCCAGGGCCTCTTCGTTATGCCCATCCTGCGCAAACTTTGCTGTCCCCTGCACCGTATTGAATACGTTATTGTGCAGGTAGTTGATGAGTGTCTGGTTATTGAGACTGCGGGTTTGTTCGACAGCCTCTTGCAGCACCTGCCCCGCGGAAAATGCCTCGGCCACGTCAGCGTTGATGTTATTCGCCGAACCGCCATACTTTGCGAGATACGCCTGCACCATCTGAGCATTCTGGAAGTTGTTGGCCTGCGGATACCAGCCGTTCGGGACGAATACCCCTTCCGAGTATTTCACGCCGCCAATGGCACTGATAAAGCTCTGCCCCAGGTCTGGACCTGCCGTCGCGATCATCGATCTGGGATTGTAGTTATATTGCTTGAAGACCTTGATTTCCGCTTGAAGGTCGGGCAGCAGCGTCCCAAGCACAACCAGCTGCGCTTTGGATTGGATAATTTTTACTGTATCGGCGGCAATCGGAGCCTTGGGATCGCCTTCGGTATATTGCATATAGGGTACAACCGTTTTGACGCCCCCCTGTTCTAGCAACTGCTCTGACTTTAGCACCTGTGGAAATGTAAAGGGATCATCCGAACTCAGGTAGGCCGCTGTCGTGGGCCGCTGCGATTTCGGCAGTGAGAGGATATAGTAGGCATAGGTTGCCAGGTTGTTTTCAACCGGCACGGAAACGGCGAAAAGATTGGTCCACCCATTTGTGAAGACCGAGGGAGCGCCACCCGCCCCCTCAACAAAGGCGTATTTGTCCAACCCTGACTTAGCGGCACTACTCTCTGCTGCCTTGGTCAGCAAGGTGGAGAATGGTCCAAGTATCAAGTCGACATGATACGTGTGTATCAGCTGGTAGTAGACCTTCCAATTATTAGCATCGTCGCTTTTATCGTCAAGGATAATCAACTTGACCGGGCGACCCAGTATCCCACCACTGTTGTTGACCGTATCCGCCCAGAGCTGGTATCCTTGCTCCATCGACTGTCCGTCGCTTGAGAAGTCATTATTTGGGTTTTTTGTTAAAGATAGCGCGATCCCGATGGTTATGGGAGTCGCGTTGCCAAAATTAGGACCAGAATTCTGGTTCTGCGCGCATGCGCTCAACCCCCCGAGGATCATAATCAGGCTCGAAACGACTGATAGCCATGTTCTTCCTCTAATAGCATGTAAATTGAACACGCCTTTTCTCCTTCTTCTCTCGGACTGCGACGTAATGTATTCCTATCCTGGTAATCTTCTCGCCATACATTTAACTCTATCGACATAGCGGTCGATCGAGCGCCCCGAAAAATACTCCAATCTACTTTACTCTACTTTGCGCGAAAATAAAACTTTTGGGTAGTTTACTCACCTGATTCTCCTAGTGCGGCTGCTTCAAACGTGCTATACTCTCGGTAAACCTATTCATAGGGAGGGACACAAACAAGGGTGGGGGCAGTGGAGTACAGCGGCGGCGACCCTTGCGGTCGCCCTCCCCCAAAAGAAGGAGCCTATCCTATGCAAACATACTCCGTAGCCGGCTGGCCTTTTCAGAAAGTGCTGATCCCCAATCGTGGTGAAATCGCCGTGCGTATCATCCGTGCCTGCCGCGAACTTGGACTCGGCAGCGTGGCCGTGTACAGCGATGCTGATCGCAATGCCTTGCATGTGCGTATGGCCGATGAAGCTTACCACATTGGTCCATCCCAGGCGGCGAAGAGTTATTTGCATATTCCCACCATCATCGATGTGGCGCAGCGTTCGGGGGCGCAGGCCATTCACCCCGGCTATGGTTTTCTTTCGGAGAACGCCGCCTTCGTCGATGCCTGTACTGCTGCCGGACTGATTTTCGTAGGCCCAACGGCCAGCGTGCAGCGCGCCGTCGGCGAGAAAACCGCCGCGCGCAATACCGCCCGCGCCGCAGGTGTGCCCATCGTGCCGGGCGCTATGCTCGATGATGTCACCGATGACGGAATTGCCGCGCTTGCCGGGAAGACCGGCTATCCCCTCTTGCTCAAGGCTGCGGCCGGCGGTGGCGGCAAAGGCATTCGCTTCGTGCGCGATCCCAGGGACCTGGCAGCTTCCTTGCGCACCGCGCGCAGCGAGGCTAAAAGCGCCTTTGGCGATGATCGCGTCTATCTTGAGAAAGCTATCTATCCCGCGCGTCACATCGAGGTGCAGTTCATCGCCGATACGCACGGCAACGTCGTTCACCTGGGTGAGCGCGAATGCAGCATTCAACGCCGCCACCAGAAATTGATAGAGGAATCTCCGTCACCAGCGCTGGATGAAGACCTGCGAGAGCGCATCACCGGCGCCGCCGTCAACCTCATTCGCACTATTCGCTACGTCAATGCCGGCACCGCCGAATTTCTGCTTGGCCCCGACCGCAGCTTCTACTTCCTGGAGGTGAATGCGCGTATCCAGGTTGAACATCCCGTGACCGAGTGGGTGACGGGCATCGACCTGGTGCAGGAGCAGTTCCGCGTGGCGGCTGGCCTGCCGCTCTCCTTCACACAGCAGCAAATGGTGTTTCGCGGCGCGGCCATCGAAGCCCGTATCTCAGCCGAAGACCCCGAGAACCGCTTCTTACCGGCCACCGGCGCCGTCCAGGCGCTGCAAGAACCATCCGGCCCCGGCGTGCGCGTCGATAGCGGTATGTACGCGGGCCTGCAGGTGCCGCTCTTCTATGATCCACTGCTCTCAAAGTTGATCGTGTGGGGCAAAGACCGCGACCACGCCATCGCGCGTATGCGCCGCGCCCTCGACGAATATCAGGTCATGGGGGTGCGCACCACTTTACCTTTCGCGCGCTGGCTAATGAACCACCCGCGCTTCCTCGCTGGAGACATGTCCACCGACTTCATCGCCGAAGAATGGGACACCCGCGATGTGGGAACACAATCTGTCACACCCGCTGAAACAGCGCGCGATGCTGCCGCCCCTGAACAAATCGCCGCGCTGGTCGGCGGCCTGCTGCTCAACCAGCAAATCGAGGAGAAGAAGCTGCGCCGCAAACCATCCGGCGAGAACGGCGCCGAGACAAGTCGCTGGCGAGACGCTGCCCGTCGGGATGCGCTGCGCAGGTTGTAGCTTCATTTCTTGCTTGAAAAACCAAACATCAGGTTGAGGATTGCCAGCAGTATTATCGCGCCGATCACCGCTACGATAAAAGCTGTCCAGTTCCAGCCCACCACCGGATGACCGGTAATCAATGAGTAAATCCATCCACCGAGGAACGCTCCGATTACGCCAACTACGATGTTGCCCAAACAGCCCATGCGCGAGTTGCTCCCTGTAATGATGTTGGCGACCCAACCCGCCAGCGCGCCGAAGATGATCCACGAGAAAAGTCCAAGATTTGAATTAATCACATTCATACGTTGATACCTCCAAATGCATTTACACCTTATAACCAGGGCAACCCTCGCAGTCGCCCAAGAGGCCTCAAGCTAAGGATGATCGAAATCGGCCCCATTCTGCCAGGGCGGGGTACGGCCATCACTCCCAATTGGGCAACCCTCGCAGTCGCCCTGGCCTCACTGGCGTACTGCCGCGAAGACACGCGAGTAATCGGGTAGCAGACCGAAATTGCCCTCGTTGAAAGGCCAGTACACTAAAGTTGCTTTACCTATGATGTTCTGGTCCGGCACAAAGCCCCACTGTCGCGAGTCTGAACTGTTACCGCGATTATCACCCATTACGAAATAATCGTTCAAGGGGACCAGGCGGTTGATGATGGGCGAAAATGGGTTGAAAGGGTCAGCCGGGTTGACGTATGGCTCGCGCAGGGTTACGCCATCGATCGTGATCTTCTCCCCCACTACGCTGATAATGTCGCCAGGGATGGCAATGATGCGCTTCACATAGTCTACCTGTGGATCGAGCGGATACTCGAAGACGATCACGTCACCCCGTTCAGGCGCATGAAAGAGGTAGGCCGCTTTATCCACGATGATGTATTCCTGGTCGTGCAGTGATGGTTCCATGCTCATGCCATCTACACGGAAATTTTGCACGGCGAAACGAATTATCAGGAACATCAGGAGGGTGAGCGTGATCGTCTCGATGATTTCGCGTACTATGCGATAGCGATGCTCAAAACCTTTCCCCTGGCTCAAAATCACTTCTCCTGCACAGGAGGCGGCAATTCAAAGGCGGGAGGCGTCTTGCCACGTCGTTTCGCGGCCTCGGCCTTCAGCCGCTCGACTGCCTCGTAAGGAACGTGGCGACCACCCAGGGGAGTTGGATGAATGCCGGGGCCATGAAAATCGGTGCCGCCGGTGGGTATGAGATGGTATTCGTCTGCCAGCGCGCGCAAAGCCTGCTCCTGCTCCGCAGTGTATGGACCATAATAGGTTTCGAGTCCTACCATACCAGCTTCGCATAGTCCGGGCAGCCAGCCGCGTAATTCGTCAAGACCAGGCAGGTCTATGGAGTGCGCGATGACTGCCAGCCCTTTCGCGCTGGCGATCAGGCGCACCGCGTCTTCCGGCGTGAGGCGATAGCGCGGCACATAAGCATAACATCCGTTGCCAATGTATTTGTCGAAAGCCTCACCGATGGTCTGCACATAACCCGCCTCAAGCAGCGCTTTCGCCACGTGTGGACGACCTACCGCGCCCTGCGCGATCTCGCGCACGCTCTCCCAGGCTACGTTGATGCCCTGCTCGTTCAATAATTCAACCATGCGCTGCCCGCGTCGCTCGCGCGCGTCGCGCAGCACCTTCAAAATGGCCTGGAACGCTGGCCGCCGGAACTCCGGGAAGTAACCGAGCACATGCACTTCACCGCCGCTCACATCTGTATTAATTTCGATGCCGGGGATGAAGTCGATATCCAGAGCCGCTGCCGCCTTAGCCGCCTCTTCCACTCCATCAGTGGTGTCGTGATCCGTCAATGCCAGCACGCGCAGTCCCACTTCTCTGGCTCGGTGCAACAATTCGGTCGGCGAATAAATCCCATCCGACGCAGTCGAATGAGTATGCAGGTCGATATAGTTGGTCATATTCTACACTTTCTATAGTACGTTTTCCCGTTCTCAAACTTAGCGCGCGAAATCGATTGCTCGTGTCTCTCGCACGACGCAGACTTTTATCTGGCCGGGATAATCGAGGCTCTCTTCGATTTTGTGCGCGATCTCGCTGGCAAGCTGGCTAGCAGCGTATTCATCGATCTCTTCGGGCTTGACAATGATACGCACCTCGCGTCCGGCCTGGATGGCGAACGATTTTTCAACTCCTGTAAATGAGTTGGCGATCGATTCCAGGGCTTCCAGACGTTTGATGTACAGGTCAATCGTCTCGCGACGCGCGCCAGGACGCGCTGCGGATATGGCATCTGCCGCCTGCACAATAGCTGCCTCCAGGCTCTGCGGCTCGGCTTCGGTGGCATGGTGCGCGACCATCGCATGGATGACTCTGGGCGATTTGCCGAAGCGGCGCGCAATCTCGCCGCCGATAATGGCGTGCGGCCCCTCAACCTCCTGGTCGATACCTTTGCCAATGTCGTGCAGCAGCGCCGCCGTTTTACAGACATTGACATCGGCTCCCAGTTCATGCGCAATTGTCCCTGCCAGGATAGAAACTTCGACGGAGTGCGCCAGCACATTCTGTCCATAACTGGTGCGGAAATGCAGCCGGCCCAGCAATTTCAGCAAATCGGGCTGCAGGCCATGTACGTTGGCCTCCATAGCCGCCTGCTCGCCCTCTTCGCGAATAATGATGTCCACTTCCTGCCGCGCCTTAGCCACCACGTCCTCAATGCGCGCCGGGTGGATGCGACCATCCAGTATGAGCCTGGTTAATGCCAGGCGCGCCACCTCGCGGCGCACTGGATCGAAGCCGGAGAGAATTACTGCCTCCGGCGTGTCATCGATAATGA
Organism: Ktedonobacteraceae bacterium; assembly: GCA_035308345.1. Classification (GTDB taxonomy): domain Bacteria; phylum Chloroflexota; class Ktedonobacteria; order Ktedonobacterales; family Ktedonobacteraceae; genus CF-113. Next base: position 9,528 of record DATGGW010000317.1, read on the forward strand.
GATCGATACCCGTCGCTGCCTCCAATGCGCGAATGTTGCGCCCCTCGCGTCCGATGATACGCCCTTTCATCTCATCGTTGGGCAGCGGCACCACTGAGACCACCGCCTCGGCTACCTGGTCAGAAGCGCAGCGTTGAATCGCCAGCGTGATAATCTCGCGCGCGCGCGCATCTGCTTCTTCGCGAGCCTGTTCCTCGATAACGCGAATACGCCGCGCTGCCTCCGCGCGCACCCGATTCTCAATGCGTTCAAGCAGCACTTCCTTTGCCTGCTCCTCACTCATTTGAGCGACCCGCTCAAGTTCTTTGAGGTGTTCCTGTTTGATGATCTCGACCTCTTCGCGGGCCTGGTCAAGCGAGCGTTCGCGCGCTGCCAGCTTGCGCTCGCGCTGTTCCAGTCCCTCAATCTTTCGTTCGAGCGTCTCTTCCTTCTGCTGCAAACGCCGCTCCTGGCGCTGCAACTCGGCTCGTCGCTCGGCATTGTCGCGTTCCAGAGCTGAGCGGAACCGCGCAGACTCCTCGCGCGCTTCATGGAGTGCCTCGTGTTGCTGCAACTGGAGTTCCAGCAAGTGCTGCTCGCTGGTCTCCTTCTCAACACGCAGGCGTTCCGCGATTTGTTGTTTATTTCGTGTCGTCCCGATAAGATACCCGGCGTAGAGAGCGATACCCGCTCCTATTACCAGTATAACCAGGGCGATTACGATGGTACCTGATTGCACGTCGGCCTACCTCCGTATAGTAAAGGCGAACAGGCCTTTATAGCTGTAAAAAGGGTATAATAATGCATATGTGTTCCATATGGCTGGCGCCAGAAGTATACGATATGCCTAGCTTACTATATAGGAGTAATGGCTCTACTGTCAAGCATGCAGCAGGCGCGACAGACCCTTCGAACAGTATTGAATGATAAAACAGGAGTGTAATAGATGAAACAAAGACCATCCTGGCAGCCAGGGGAGGCTCTGCGTGAAACACCTGTCGTTACTTGCTTCCTCATGCGCGCTGATGGCGCGGCATCACACCTCCTGCTGGTGCGCAGGAGTCAGCGTGTTGGGAGCTATAACGCGCGCTGGGCAGGTGTGAGCGGCTTCATCGAACCCGGGGTCACACCCGATGAACAGGCGTTTACGGAAATTCATGAAGAGATCGGCCTGCAGCGCGAACAGGTGCGCATGCTGCGGCGCGGCACCGTCATAGAACACGTTGATGCCTCAATTGGTCGTCACTGGTATATCCACCCCTACCTCTTTGAGGCGCTTAACCCCGATGCCATTCAACTTGATTGGGAAGCCACCGAGATGCTCTGGATCACTCCACAAGAATTGTCAAATTTCGAGACGGTACCCAAACTCGCTGAAGCCTACGAGTCAGCCATCAATGGAGAAGTCATATCTAATCCATAGGGACGCGGGGTACGTAATAGAAACCGCTTACGGCATTACTGTGTCTTTTGCACAAAGAAAGGAGGATTACATGTTTTCTTTCAATGGCGTTACACTCCGTCCGCTCGAATGCGATGATATTGATACCCTCTATGACTGGGATACTAATATAGAGTTGGGAATGCTGTCAGGTTGGAGTCCGATAAGGTCTCATGCAGCATACAGACAACGCTATGAACGACGGATCACCGAACCCGAAGATGATATGTACATGTTTGGTATTGTAGTAGAAGAACGGCTGGTTGGTTACGTACAACTGGCCCTGATCGAACGCACGGAGCGGCGAGCAGCAGTGGGGATTGTCATCGGGGTGAAGGAGGTTTGGGGGCGTGGTATTGGTAGCACAGCGCTGCGTATCTTGCTGGACTTTGCCTTCACGGTCCGTGGCCTGGAGCGCGTGTATGCTGAAGTATATGGGTTTAACACTCGTTCACTCCAGTTGATGGAACGCGTTGGATTTCAGCGAGAGGGCATCTTTCGCCAACATGAAATCCATAATGGGGTGCGCCAGGACATGCATGTCTTTGGGATGCTCAAACCTGAGTTCTACCAACGCTATGAGACGATTTTTAAGTTACCAGTAATGTAGCCCTCGCTGATACGACTCGGATGGTAGCAGACTCGTCCGTAGGGTCTGCTATCCTCCTTCCGTAGAATCGTTTCCGTTCTCATTACCAGAGCGACCGCAAGGGTCTCCCCACATCCCCCGTCGTAGTCATTGTAGGGGCGGGAGCGGAGCGGAGGTGGGGTGGAGACCCTTGCGGTCGCCCTCGTACCCTTAACCGCCCCCGTCGTAGTCATTGTAGGGGTAGTGACCCTGGCGGTCGCCCTCGTACCACCTTAACAATGCCGCGACAGCCCGGTGAACGTACCCAGGTATGTATAACGGCCACTGTAGCCTATGGAAGGCTTTTGGCGCGCAAACCAGGAGAAGAACGCCTCGTCCTGCATATGCTGGCTGAAGCCTGAGACGGTGAAGACGACACCAACCAGTGGATCACCGACCTCAAGTAAATTGTTGCACCCGTACTGCGAAGCAATCGGAGAAATCCAGTTGGGAACGACGTTGTTGGCCAGCGGATCGTTCAGCCACTCGGCCAGTTCATGGCTCAGCGCGCTGACATCTTCGCCGAAGCCGCCCTGCACGCCCGCGTCGGCGTTGACAGCCCAGATGTAGGTTTGCAGCCCGGCGCTGTTGGACACGGCGCTGTGATAGCCGCCGATGCAGCAGTTGCTGAAGCTCGGCGTGCCCTGGGACAGGTAAACATTGTCGGATAGGAAAATCGGCAGCATATTGGAAGTAAAATGCATCGACACCAGCAAGCTCTGTAGCTGGGGATCGAACCAGTTGATATTGATGATACCAATGGTCTTACCGGAGTCGGGGTCTGTCGCGGTTATGCCATCAGTCGCTGGAACATTAATGGTTACGGCTGTATCGACGCTGGGAGTTCCCACGAGCACGTGGTAATTTGTGGCGGTCGTCGAGACATATTTCCAGAACTCGGCACGCTGGATGGAGTCGCCATACTGGGTTGTGCCGCTCACGAATGGCGCGTTTTGGAAGATAGGAGAACCGGTTGTATTCGACACCTTCTGCGTTCCATCGAAGCTTGTCCCGTTAGAGAAAGTCAAAACGAGCGGTACAATCGTGACTGGAATAGTTGAGGTCGCAGAGCCTTTTGCCGGGTTCGTTCCAATCATAGTGTACCTATACGTCTTTTTACCGGAGGTGAATGACGATGACCAGTTTATCAGCGACAAACTAGTTGTTTTAGATGCAGCCAAGTTGGAAAAATCATGGTGGAAAGTGTAGTAACGCGGTGTGCTAGCCCCTGATATGCCTGCTGCGTGAATTGGTGTGGTTGTAGTCGAAAATACGTTGAACACCATCGCTGCGATCATCACCACGCTGAGCGCAGCAAATAGCCCCAATAATAGTTTTTTGCGAATCATGTCGATCCTTTCTTATGAAGTATATTCCACTCATATACGGCTCGCGGGAGCCAGGAGTCATAAAGCGCGGTGAACCATTTCCCCCTGGTTTATCTTCTAAGAAAGAGTATACTCGACCGAAATTCCAAACGGCTTTCAGATAGCTTGTATAAGACACAAGTACTACATCAATGTTGACTTGATTTATGATAAACTGAGGGATAAGCAACAAATAACGAGTGAATAAGCTATGCGCACAAATCATGTGAAAGAAAAACTCAAACGAGGTGAGCCAGTGCTGGGAGCCTGGTTGAGCCTTCCCAGCGTTCCCTCCGCAAGGATCATGGCAAGGCTCGGCTTTGATTGGCTTGTCGTAGACATGGAACATAGCGCGCAAAATCCCTTTCTCATGGCCGATATAGTTGCAACCATCGCCGATGCCGGGACCTGCGCTCCCATCGTGCGTGTTCCCGCCAATAGCGTCGAATGGTTCAAGTGGGCGCTCGATGCCGGAGCATGGGGTGTGGTCGTTCCGATGGTCAATACGCGTGAAGAGGCACAACGCGTTGTAGAGTGTGCGAAATATCCTCCACTCGGCACTCGTAGTATCGGCGGAGCTTTCGGCCCATATGGGTTTGGCATCACCGATTGGCCAGCTTATGCGCGGACAGCCAACGATGAAATTATGGTGACCATCCAGATTGAGAGCGCCCAGGCGCTGCAGAATCTCGATGAAATCCTCTCGGTGCCGGGAATAGACGTGGCATTCGTCGGGCCAAACGACCTCCACGCCCACCTCGGACTCACACCGAGCAGCGATGGCGCAGAACCCGAATTTATAGAAGCCCTGGAACGCATCAAAACAAGCGCGCGGCAGCATCACGTCGCTACTGGCATCTTTAGCGGCAACGGACAGGCTGCTGCTGAACGCGTACTTCAGGGATTCCAGATGATCAGCGTGACCACTGATATGAGCAGCATGATCGCCGAAGCAACGCGAAACTTGCGCATAGCACGTGGATACCAGAATTCTAGCAAATCTCCCGGAGGGCGGGCATGAATATACCATCTGACGCGCGTATTTACGATCTTGAGCAGCCGCGCTACTTCGGCGCCCCCATATACCCAAGCCATGCGCCCGGCTACTTTTATACACTCCATCGCCGTCATGAGCGCGGAATGGGAGAAGCCAGGACGGGCGCCTCCGGCTTTATGTACACGACAGAGCACTCGGGTACCCATATTGATGCCCTGTGTCACCAGGCCGAGGATTTACACCTCTACGGTGGTCGCCAGGTTAATGCCAGCATTCAAACGCCACACGGTTTCACAGAACTGGGCGTGGAAACGATTGCTCCACTCATCACACGGGGAGTATTGCTTGATATCGCGCGTCACCGGGGAGTAGACCATATAGGAGCCGGCAACCCCATCAAGCGCGACGATCTAGAAGCTGCGGCTCAAAACCAGGGAGTCCCGGTATCCGATGGAGATGTTGTGCTGCTGCGCACGGGTAATGGCGCGCTATGGCAGGACCCGACCGTGTATCTGCAAGCGGGTGGTGTGAGCGCCGCTGCCTCCTCCTGGCTTGCCAGCCGGGGAGTCAAAGCAGTGGGAGCCGACAATGTGGCCTGGGACGAGCCTGGCATTGTCGATCCCGATCTCGAAGTAACGTTGCCCGGTCATCTGATCCTGCTCGTCCGTCATGGCATCTATATCATAGAAAACCTCTTCCTGGAGGAACTGGCTCGCGATCAGTGCTACGAATTTACTTTCATCTGCCTGCCACTCAAGCTGCGGGGAGCCACCGGCTCGCCCGTGCGCCCGGTCGCAATCGCACCAGGAGAATAAAGCGCTCATCAATCATCGACGAGGTACATATCGCCTTTCGCCCTGGTTTGCCGCTTTCGATCAGGCTGAAAAGAATAGACTGGTGAAGAAAGTTTTGTTGGAGAAGGAGATTTTTATGAGAAAAGTATTTTTATTCATGATGGTTACTCTCGATGGTTTCTTTGAAGGACCAGGCCAGGAAATAGATTGGCATAACGTGGATGAAGAATTCAATGAATTTGCCATACATCAGCTCGATGAAGTGGACGCGCTTTTATTTGGACGAGTAACGTATCAGCTCATGGCAAGTTACTGGCCCACCCAATCCGCAAAAGAGAACGATCCAATCGTTGCTGACAAGATGAATACAGTACCCAAATTGGTCTTTTCAAAAACACTGGATAAAGCCGAATGGAACAATTCAAGGCTGGTGAAAGAGAATATTGCCGAAGAAATCTCGAAACTGAAGCAACAGCAGGGCCGCGACCTGGCAATATTCGGTAGTTCCGACTTAACAGTATCTTTACTACAAATGGGCCTCATTGATGAATTGCGGATTATGGTGAATCCAGTAGTGTTAGGTAACGGCAAACCTTTATTCAATGGCATACACGAAAAACTGAACCTGAAACTGCTCAAGACAAAGATCTTTCGTTCAGGCAACGTTTTACTGTATTACCAGCCGATAACTAAGGAAACGTGAGATAATACAGGCATGCCGTACATAAAAGTCAATGACATACAGATGTATTACGAAATACACGGTGATGGTGAGCCGCTGGTGCTGATCGTTGGCCTCGGAACCGATATATCCGAGTGGGGTGGAATAATCCGTAATGCTCACCTTCGCGGGTGGCCATTTATTTATTTTCATGAAGGAACGTCAGCAGTTCCTTGACGCAATAGCAGAGTTCGTAAAGTAAGACACCTACCTCCAAAGAAGGAAAGGAAATCATCATGATACAGAGCACGACCCGCACCGATCTGCTGCTTCCGATCATCTCGCCATTCCTCGAAGCACCCATGCCCGCGGAGGCAAAGCGAAATGTGTAGAAACATTCGGCCGCTCTTCAACTTTGAGCCGCCGGCCACTGAGGAAGAGATTCGCGCTGCATCGCTGCAGTTCGTCAGGAAGATCAGCGGCTTCAACAAACCATCCAGGACCAACGAGGCAGCTTTCTATGCGGCTATCGACGACATCGCCAGCATCTCGATTCGCCTGCTCGGCTCGCTCGAATCCCCGGCAGCCCCGAAAAATCGTCAGGAAGAGGCGGCGAAAGCGCAGGCCCGTTCCGCTCAGAGATTCGGCAGGTGAAGACACAGTGATCTCATCTTCGGACATTTCTCGATTGCCGGTGCGCGAGCGTGTCGGTCTGTCTATCCAGGCAACAGATGTCGCCACCGCGATTACCAGGATACGCCAGGCAGAGCATGCTGGTGTTCAACAAGTCTGGATGACGCAATCGGTGGGTATGCTGGATACCCTGACACTCTTTGCCGCCGTGGCAACGCAAACGACGCGTATCCGCTTGGGCACATCAATCGTGCCGGTCTATCCACGCCATCCCCTGGTGATGGCGCTGCAAGCTGCTACCATTAATGATCTAGCGCCAGGACGCTTGCGCCTGGGCGTGGGTACCAGTCATCGCCACGTGATAGAAAATATCTATGGCCTCTCGATGCCCTCGCCCCTGGCGTATTTGCGTGAATATGTCGCAGTGATGCGGCAAGGGCTGTGGGGAGGACGCGTGGATCATCAAGGGAGATTCTTCAAGATAGCTGCCACAATCCCACGCCCGGCACAGATTCCCTTGCTCGTCTCGGCGCTGGGCGAGAAGGCGTTTCACCTGGCCGGTGAAATTGCCGACGGCGCGATTTCGTGGGTCTGTCCGGTCCCCTACCTGCTCAATACAGCCCTGCCTGCGCTGAAAGATGGTGCCCACGCACAAAATCGTCCCGTTCCACCGCTTGTTGCGCATATTCCGCTAGCAATGAGTACCGATGAAGCGGCAGTGCAGGCGGCTGCCACGCCGCGCATCTCGTTCTACGCGAAAGCGCCATTTTACGCGCGCATGTTTGCGTCTGCGGGCTTTCCTATTGCCGCGGATGGAACTGGTGTCGATACACTCGTGAAAGCGCTGGTGGTCTCAGGTGACCAGGCCCAGGTGGAAAAGCGCCTGCGCGAGCTGCTCGCGAGCGGCCTGGACGAGCTGCTGCTGATGCTGGTGCCAGTCGCGGACGAGGCACGCGAGCTGGAGCTGCTGATGCAGGTGATCGCTTCGCTCTAAATTGGGTGAACCGGGGATACGAATTGTAGCATATTGCTACGTTGCGGGCCGCTTCCAAATTTCAGTAGGATATCTTCTACTGGTGGCTGGGTCTGGTTCCCTCTAATTCCAGATAGGATGGGTGCTCTACTACTGCGTGCAGAGTACGCAGCTAAATGCTTCCAGAGAAAGCTTGCGGGATGATCGACATGCAAGCATCGGAGAACGTTTGCATTATTGACAGAAGAAACCCTGCCTTTCGGTCGACGAAAGGCAGGGTTTCTTCTGTCAATATCGGGTTCCGCTACAACTGACGGATTTCGCGGCGCGACAGGCCGAATAGTGCACCTGCGGTGAGGAACG
>DATGGW010000318.1:0-5237 GCA_035308345.1 Ktedonobacteraceae bacterium
TGACTCATCCATCTGGGCCAATGGGTCGGACGTGTCATTACTACTAGGCTTTAACATCTACATATTCTCCCGCAATAAATTACGATACCCGGATCTTCGCTGCTAGCCGATCCTGCCGGTTCTCGACCTGGAGCCGCGCAGCAAAGGAGAAGACATGACTCCGAATATGAGCCAGCCGATTGTAGCTACGGGAATAAGAGTCCATTCGTTTACAACCATACTATCAACACTAAGTGCCACAATGGTAGCTATACCGCCACCTAGCAGGGCGCGAGTTTGACGATCCGCGCGCATCCAGTTGCGCAGGGACAACCAGAAAGCAAAAGCCAATAACGCGATAAAGATGACCATCAGGGGTATGCCTGCGAGCGCACCGATTTCCAGGTACGAGTTATGCGGGTGCGATAAAGGAACATATTGTGCTAGCACTCGATATGGTTCGGCACGTGTAAAATAGACGTAACGGCCCACACCAACTCCAAGCAGCGGATAGGCCTGTATGACACGCAAGCCTGTCTGCCAGGCCGCAAAACGCAGCGAAGCTTCATTTGGCGCAATGGCATGCTGCACCTGGTAACCTATCTGCACTGGGAAAAAGAGCAGTAGGAATGCTATACTCACCAGGATGAATGCCGCCATCGCTACACGATATCGTGTATCTCCTACAAAAATGGTGAAGGCAACAATACCAACACCAGCCGCTAACCATCCACCAGTACTATATGTAAATAGTAACGCCACGAGCTGCAAAAGCACCTGGGAGATATAGTATATTTTCCCCCGCAGCGATTTACTTTCCACAAAAAGGCCGAGCGGCAGAAACATCATCATCGCCAAAAAGCCACCGTCGGAGTCGGGATTGATGAGAAAAGATCCGGCGCGCAGCACACCGCCCCCCATGTCATAATTCGAAATCGAAGCAAAATAATCATCGAAGCGCGTGGTCGCGAACAAAAATTTGCCGGTCAGCGTTACGATAATGGTATGGATCGCTACCAGTGTGCCGATCAAGGCGAGCAACTGGAATACACGGCGCACGTTGAAAATATCGCGTGCCACCAGGTTGCCCAACCAGTAGATAGTCAGCGAACCGAAGAAGATATTAAAATAGTAATTGAGCGTATCGTTCGTGGAGATGCCATGCATCGATGGCAGAATTGCAAGCAGCACAAATGCAAGCCAGAGCCACAGCGCGGGCGGTATCACCCAGGGAAAGCGTTCTGAACGACCGCAGTAGTAGATAAACAACATGGCTATTACCATCACCTGCGCGCCGAGGTATAATCCCCAGTACCAATCGATGTACAGGTGAATCGCAATGACTAGTGCCAGCAATACTTCGTCCTGCCGTAACAATACCAGCAGTGCCATCACGATGGCGCCTCCCACCAGGGCCGCCAGGAGTGGATTGATCGCTCCAATCATCACTCCTAACCCCAATCCAAACACGCCGACCAGCACCATAATGACGGGTACCGCCAGCTTCCTCCAATCATCGCTGGGTAGTGTGCGGCCTGCAAACGCCTTTGCGCTTCCTCCCACGCTCATCGCCTTTCCCCTCCCTGCTGCCGGAACTCACGCGTCGATACCGCGCTGATCTCCTCATTTTTCACAACGTAAGCCGGCCTCTTTACGCTCAACTGCTGCGCTTCCACTATTCCGAGCATGTGAGCGGCGACCTCCAGGGATTGCTTGAGCGCTGGTGGGCGCCTGCCGGGGCCGTGCGCGTCCGAGGCAATACAGTGTATATATCCCTTTTTAAGCAGCGTCTCCGCGCACTTGCACGTGGTATTCCCTAGCATTCCAAGCAGACTACCAGCCGTTAACTGGGTCAGCACACCCTGCTCAAGCAGCAAGAGCAGGCGGTGGGAATCTTGCTGGATTGCGCGATAGCATTCTGGATGAGCAATAATTGGGATAATCCCAAAGGCCCTCAGCTCAAAAATTACTCGCTCGGTCTCAGGAAGCCAGTCATTATGCCATAGTTCGAGCAGAAGATAACGACTTCCATTGAGTGTCGCAAGTCTTCCAGCCTGAATATCGTCAATCAATCCAGGTTTGATAAGCGCTTCATGGCCGCTAAAGAGACACAAGGGAATATGATGACGATCGAGTGTTTGCTGTAATTCATTAACCCGTTCTTTAATCTCTGCTGCCGAGTGTTGCTGGAACAGATCATTATAGTGGGGCGTAGCAACAGCAGTGTGAACGCCCTCCTGTACCAGCACTCTGGCCAGAGCTACCGATTCTTCTATTGTTTCGGGCCCGTCATCAACGCCGGGCAAGATATGTAGATGTATATCGATCATACTTTCATTCCCTGGTGAGTAAGAATTTCTAGCCCTTTTGCACTCAAAAACTCATTTGCACGCGTAATCAACTCCCACGTTCAAATCCTGGGTCAAGGATTGAGCCAAGGTTTCTTCCTGCTTATTGTAAGATACCAGCCCTCCCCATTTATTGGTCACAGCGGCGCACGATGGAAGCACCACTTGCAATTCCAGTGTCCGTTGAATACCGGCCTGCCGTTGTAGCAAATACAGGTAATGCCAGCCGTTAGCATCACCCTTAGCCACGCCATAACTGGTCCATATAATCGTGATGGTGCGCGTCTGCCCATAGACAAGGGTGAAGAAACCAGCCCATACCTGGGAGCCAAAAGCAGTACTTGTACCGAGTGGCTGCCAACCGTCCTGCTGCGATAATATGCTGCCAGGCGGCACGTAGATACGCACGTAATCTTTATATAGGCTTGAGCCATAGACATTGCCGCTCGTCGTCCAGGCATAGCGAAGCGTCATACGATGGGTGGCATTGCCTCTGCCATCGATGGTCACCTGGTCACTTACGGTTGAGGTGATAAAACTATTGGCTTTATCCCCCCCAACGTTCGCATCGACAACAAAGAGCCTATCACCGCCTGGGGATTCAATCGCACCCGCCAGATGATTGCGCAGCAAGATATTCTCCGCCGCGCTCGCATTCAGATAGACCTGCACATCCTTCGACTGTACAGCATGCGCAAATACTTTCACAAACCCGGATAACGCTGAAGAGGGAAGTTGCTGGATACGAGCCAGCAAATGCTCTTCCAACAGTTCTGTGAAGCGTTTACGCAGCGAAGAGTGACCACCGGGCGCGGGAATAGTATCGCTTCCCTCCCCGGCCGCCGCCCCTCCTAGCTGGTGAAAATGAATAAGACTTACCAGGTTCTGTGCCGTCACCGATTCGTGGTACTCCGGCACACTGATCGGACCAGTAATGTTCAGCACTTGCTCGATGAAGAAAGGAGTGATGGCGATTACCCCCTGTAAGGGAACGTTACCGCCTTCCCGCTCGAAGTTAAATTCGCCATAACGCGCTGCCGTCGGGAAATCCGCGTCGAGATTGGAGTCACGCAGGCTCCAGCTATACGGCGCGAGATAGCGAGTAAACCAGTTATACGCTGGTGGGTAGGGGATAGTCTGACCTGCGTACTCAAAGGGCCTATCGAGCAAATCGACGTCGGTAATATGTGCGGATGCCAGGCGTCCTCCGGAAAGCGCGGCAATGCCATAGTTCCCGATGAATCCACCTCCTGGGCGCAGTTCCGTCGAATCCAGGATTTCTAGCAGGTAATGCGTGGGTACACCTATACCAAGCAGAGTAGGCAGCGCCGGAAGCAACTGATCCGCCCCGGTCAAAGCAGCGCGAAGCGTGGGAATGTTCGCCTGAAACTCCCGCAGCAGCTTTGCCAGGTGAGCATCAAAGGACACATCGCCAGGTTGCAGGAGCATTGCTTCGTTCATGGCCGCGTTTAACGAAGTCTTCACCGTTTGATATTCATTAGAGAGGATGGTGAAATCTGCATTCGTCAGCCCAGGAGTAGATGCAGATGCATTCAGGGGACTGCCCAGACGAGTGAGTACCATTTCCAATATCTTGCAGCCACCAATGCCTGCCCGCGAGACATCAACGGCCAGCGCGGACAGGTGTACAGCAGCTACCAGGCGCGAGCCATAGACCGGGATGAGCCCCCCAATGCCTGAAAAGCCTGCCAGTCCCGTCTCAATCGCTTGCGTATCGCTCAAAGCGCTAGCAAACTCCTGCTGAGCTCGTTCCACGGTTGGTGGGGCAAACGGCTGCGTCTGCAAGGACTCGAGCAGAGCCATGGCCGAACGCAGGTGCTGCATTCCGGTTTGCTCCAGCACGAGATTGGTTTGATATGTGTGGTACACCAGATAGCCAGCCACAGCAGAGGTTGAACTGGCCAAGAATAAAAATAGCAAACCACCGATGAGCATAGAGCGCTTTTTTGACCATCGCGTTTCGCGCCATACCTTTAGTGGTAGTGTTTGTCTATCTTCTATATTCACCGGCTCTACTATTCTCATGTTCCACCTTCCCTGCTGTTGCGCCATGCTAGTTTGAACGGTTCCTTTGCTCAAAGGGAGGCTCAGCCAGCATCGGAGTGACAGGAATAGATGGCATGTGTCCATTTCCCGTAGATTTCTCTCCACTAGTTTGAACTTCCGTGTCATTGTAATAGTAATAGGTGCTGTCATTGCGTTTGTGTTGACGCCTATTAACTACACATCCAAGCACATGAACGCCGGTCTGTAACAGCATCGCTTTCATCTGCTTGAGCTTTCCTTTTGTGGCACGCGTAGCATCGATTACAATAAGCGCGCCATCAACCTTCGAGGCCAGGATGCTCGCATCAGACAAACCCAACAGAGGAGGAGTATCAAAGATCACCACCTCAATCCCACTATTCGCAAGTATCGCAAGAAAGCGCTGCATCACTTTTGATTCAAGAAACTCTGAAGGATTGGGAGGCAGCGGCCCGGAGGGCATCACCCACAGATTCGCAACGCCGACCGCATGGACAAATGGTTCCAGTGAAAGATTAGTTGTTGTCGGCCCACCTTGTGGCTGTAGAGTCGAAGTATTCGCGAAAAACTGATGGTAGGAAGGAGCTCTGGGTCCGCTCGGCATACTAAACGCCAATACAGCATTGCTCAAGCCCAATTCGTTGGGAGATAGATTAAAAAGGGCGTCTAGGGTTGGGCTTCGCAAATCCGCATCGATTAACAACGTATTTTTCCCAGACATGGCCATAAAAATAGCCAGGTTGGCCGCGACCGCGCTCTTACCATCATGCGGTAGAGCGCTCGTAACAATCATGGAATGTAACGGTTTATCCAGGCTCGAGAGTCCGATATTTGTGCGCAAGATGCGAAAAGGTTCAGCATTGA
>DATGGW010000319.1:0-16227 GCA_035308345.1 Ktedonobacteraceae bacterium
GAGCGCTCAGGACGCCCTATTCTCTCAGATTTCGGTATCGCCAAAGTGCTTGCCGCGAGCAGCGGACTCACTCGTCCTGGGGCAGGCGTTGGCACGCCTGAATATATGTCTCCCGAACAATGCCGGGGTGAGCAGGAGATAGACGGGCGGGCAGATATTTACGCGCTCGGCGTAATGCTCTATGAATCGCTTACCGGGCGCACACCATTTGTCGGCGATAACTACCACGCGCTGGCGCACAGCCATCTTTACCTGCCGCCGCCAGACCCAAGAATCTACCATCCACAGCTAACACCCCAGGTGTGCCGGATAATTCTGACAGCCCTCCAGAAAAAACCTGCCATGCGTTACCAGCAAGCCAATGACCTGGCGCTGGCCCTTGAGCAAGCGGTACATCCTTCTTCCATAGGAGATATTTCTTCACAGCCAACCCGGCGGCCAGGGGGCATCGAACGCGCCCCGACATCTCCTATCTATGCCTGTCCCCATTGCCAGCGACCCAATAAGCCCGAGACATATTTTTGTGTGCGCTGTGGCTCGCTCTTGAATCAATGCCCTAAATGCAGAAGTCAAAACCGCGCCAAAGATCGCTTTTGCACGCACTGCGGGCAGACGCTTCTCTATCGCTTCCAATAATGCCGCATATCAATACACAAATTCATCAGGCTGGGAAGCAGCAATACGCTCCAACGTCCTACGCTGCTCATCGATGCGTTTCCGCTGCAGCATGCTGCGCTGCTCAGCGCTGAGTCCTAGAATGGTGCGAATGCGTTCCACAATTACGCCGGGTTGGGTGGGTTTAGTCAGATATTCTATAGCGCCCTCTTCGAAGCCCTGCAACTGTTCCGTCAGTTGATAGAGCGCGGTCAAGACCAGCACCGGCAAGGGGGGATTTGAGCGCCGCGCGCTCAGCCAATGCAACACCTCCCAGCCATCCACAGGTTTCATCATGATATCAAGCACGACAAGGTCTGGACAGTATTCTGGGATCAGATGGATTGCCTCCTGCCCATCAATTGCCCCGCACACATCGAATCCAGAGTGTTTCAGATACACGCACAACACCTGGCGGATATCAAAATCGTCCTCTACCACCAGGATACGAGGCATGAATGCGCCATCGTTAGCAAAGTCTCCCTCATCGTAGAGTTTCATACCGATCACCTCCACAAATACCTCACATGTGATTAAGCTTGTTTCAACGCCGCATCAGCGGAAAGCGCGCTTCCGCACAGGTACGCGGGGGCGTTTCATCTGTGCGGCGCAAGACAAATCGACCTCCAAGGTCACTCATCAAATTCCTGATCAATGAAAGCCCCAGGGCTTCGCTGTTTTCTTCCTCGAGGGATTCAACCGGCCCGCTGCCAGTATCCAGCACTTCCACCACCACATCGCCGTTTTCTTCACGTCCCCGTATGGTGACATTTCCCCCGGCCATTCCCGCAATGCCATGCTTGATAGCATTTGAGACCATTTCATTTAGCACCAACGCCAGTATTGTCACAGCCCGTGACGGGATAACTATCGGACATGGCTCTACTTCAAACACGATATGCGTATCCAGGGGGCGCAGATTCGCGTTAGCTACCCCTACAATTTTGCGGGCGATATCATCAACCCGCGCTTCGCTCACATCTTCGTGTGAGAGCAAGTCATGCGTCTCCGCCAGTCCCTGCACTCGGTTCACACTCTCCGCCAGGATATGGCGCACCTCAGCCGAGCGAGCGCGCCTCCTTTGCAGCGAGAGAATGCCCGCAACCGTCGCCAGGTTGTTTTTGACGCGGTGATGCAATTCGCGCAGCAAAACCGTCTTGATCTCCAGGCCGTGGCGGGCTTCCTCGTACAGCCGCGCATTGTCAATAGCGATCGCCGCCTCATTAGCGAACGTAAGCACAAGTTGCATTTGTTCATCGCTCAGCATATGACGGTGGCTGCTATAGACACAAATACATCCCAGCACATTGCGTTTGACTTCAAGCGGTACACACAGCACAGAATGCATTTCAGACGAAACCAGCGGATCATAGCGCATAAAACACTGCTCATCGCTGTGAAAACAATCAACCGCCTTACATGGATGCCCGGTCTGTACTGCGCGTCCTGCGCAGCAGTGACCCACCGGCACCTCGATACCTCGCACATCGGCCCCATTTAATCCATAGTGCGCTATCACATGCAAACGCTGCGTCTCCGTGTCCAATTCAAAGATACACGAGCGGTCCGCGCCGCTCAACTGCACCGCTTGCGTGGTGATAATCTGAAGCACGCGATCCAGGTCCAACGTCGAAGCAATGATGGCAGACACGCGGTGGATGGTAGCCATCTCATGCACTTTACGGCGCAACTGCTCATCGGTTTGTTCATACAGTCGCCCATTTTCCACATTAATGGCAATGATACCCGCCACAACCTCTACAAAATTCATCTCTTCGCCGGTAAAATCACGCGCTGCACTTGATTGGACATTGATAACTCCGATCAAGCTCTCGACATTGCCAAAGAAGATAATCGGCAAAGCCATCAACCCACGATACTCAGCGCCATAGCCGCGCGCTTCCATAGCAAAGACGCCATCAGCCAGCGCGTCATGCACCAGCAATGGTCGCCCTTTGTCGGCTACCCAGCCGCTGTATCCCTCACTCAAGCGCAGCGTGTAATGCATGCCGCCCATCGGACGCGGCCCATTCGTGGCGCGCAGCGTCAGCACCCGCTGCAACTCATCATAGAAGAAAATAGAGCAGAGATCCACTTGCAACTCTTCCGCGACATAGCCGGCAATCGTTTCCAGCGTCTGATCCAGATCAACCGTGGAATTACTCACACTATTGATCTTCTGCAATACTTGCAGGCGCTCTTCCAGCAAGCCCTCCATTTGTTGTCGTTCAAGAAATACCATGTCTACAACCGACTGGTAGCCGCGTGTAATCGCCATTATGCACAGGGATTGCAACTGGTATAAACGAGAAGTTGCTTCCATGAGCAGGGGCTGACCTGCTTTATACTCGCCGAAGATGGTCATACATTCCAGGGCAAGCGCATCGCAATAGGATTGCAAGCCCTGGATGCGCGCCTCCAATTTGCCGCCATACTGTGCAAGGGCGCGACCGGATTGTTCAAAGCGAGCGTCGAGAGCGGAGCGATCATTGTTGATCAGCGCATTGAGGAGCAGCCAGGCATCACTGCCTTCTTCCGGCCCCGAATGCGCTTTGGAGGCATGTTGCAAAGATGCACGCAGCCGGGCTTCATTCTGAGAGAGGATTTGCTCAACCCGTTCCACTTCACTACTTTTTAACACGATGGTTCCTTTTGTCTACGATAAATCTCCTTGCTTAATTGTAGTTGGGTTGTTTCCTTCTGTCAAGCAAGTATTTATACTCACTATTTTAGCAATCCATAGCCCATTCAGCTATATTTGGCATACTTCATAGCATTTAATACGTTGAAATGATTGAGGATGTTGGGGATTGTATGCTTGAGAGGATATCGCTATGAAATGTGTCGCCTGCGGATTGCCACTTTCGCCATCTCGCAATTATATGAGCTGCCCGCGCTGTGGCACAGCAATTAACTCCGGTCGAAAATCGACCGCCAGTCCAATCAGCTATGATCCACCCTACCGGGGTGGCAATAGTGGTGCGCCTCTGGGTGTTGTCGCGCCTCCGCAGAACAGTCAGTGGGGACAGAACGAGCCATCTCCTGCTTATCAGCCACCAATGACACAAACGCCGGCGCCACAACCTGGCCAGATGTGGCCGCCAGGGTCAAACATCCAGCAAGATTTTACACCGAATGTGCCTCAAAGACCCAGCCCTCCACAGCCACCACCAACGCGACGCTCGCATAATCCCCGCGCTGGTTATATTATCGCCGGCATATGCGTGCTCGCGGGCGCCATTTTGCTGATTTTTGTCTACTTTATGGCAACGGGGCCAGGCAACAACACAACAGGTAATACCGGCACGCCTGCCAGCACCCACGCTGCACCAGCAGTCACGCCGACGTCGTCCGCCAGCACGCCGTCACCCACCGCTACAACCTATCCCGGCCAGCAATATATTAACAATGCTCAGATGAGCAGCGTCCAACCCTCGGCATCACAGCCTGCCCAACCGGCCACTACCTTTAAGGTGAATCAGCAGGCATACGTTGCCTTCGACATAAATACGAGTGGACAAAGCGGGGCGGTTTGCCTGATCTGGTATCTCAACGGCAAAGCAGTATTCAACTATGCTTTCGCGGTCGGCGAGCACAGCACATCAAGCTATGCCTACGCTACCTACGGCACACCCGGTACTGCTTACGTCGAATTGTACTGGGCCAGCAGCACTTCATGTTCGGACCAGGTGCTGGCTCAACATGTCGATTTTACAATAACGACATAGCCGCCTACGATTCCACTAGCAGACGCCTTAAGACCTTGCCCACAAAATTCTTGGGCAGTTCGGAGCGAAATTCAATCTGCCGGGGAACTTTGTAGGCGTCCAGGCGCTCGCGGCAGAGGGCCAGCAGTTCCTCAGCCGTCGCTTTTTCTCCACGTTTGAGCACAACCACTGCTTTGATGAATGGTGCTGCCTTCTCATCGCTGCTGCTATTCGTATCCTGCGTATTGAGAGCCTTCTTCATACTGACCACCGCCACTTCCAGCACTTTAGGATGTTCATACAACACTTCCTCGACATCCCTCGGGTAGACATTGTATGAACCAGACAGGATCAAGTCTTTTTTGCGGTCTACAATCGTAAAGAAGCCGTCTTCGTCCATACGCGCCAGGTCACCCGTGCGCAGCCAGCCATTCTGAAGGGCAGCGCGCGTCTCTTCGGGCATTTTCCAGTATCCCATCATGACCTGCGGGCCTCGAATGAGCAACTCTCCCACCTCGTCAGGCGGCAGCGGCTCACCCGTCTTGACATCAACGATGCGCGCCAGAGTTCCTGGTATAGGAAGGCCAATGCTGCCCACGCGCCTTTCGCCTTTGAGAGGATTCGTATGCGTGGAGGGCGAAGCCTCCGTCAAGCCGTACCCTTCTACCAGTCGTCCGCGTGTCAGTTTCTCGAAAGTCTCCTGCACCTCAACCGGGAGGGGAGCCGAGCCGCTGACGCAGGTACGAATGGCGGCCACACCGTATGACCGCACGCGTGGGTAGTTGGCAATCGCCAGGTAGAGCGCGGGTACACCAGGGAAAATACTTGGATGGTGCTGCTTGATGGCCTCCATGATCTGCTCTATGCGCGGGGCAGGCAGCAAGACCAGTGTACCCGCAATCGCAATCGAGAGGTTCATACAACTGGTCACGCCATACGAATGCGACAGCGGCAAGACGCCCAGGATCACTTCTTTGCCACGCCTGGCATCTGTTATACAGTGACGCTGCTGCAACACGTTGACCACCAGATTTCGATGCGAGAGCATCACTCCTTTCGGCGTATCCGTTGTGCCGGAGGTGTACAGCAACAATGCAAGATCATCCGAGGAGGCTCCACTGTCGATCAAGGTTGCGGGTTGACTATGCAGCAGCTGTTGAAACTCGTACTCCCTCCAATTGCGCTTTCGCGGGGTGTCGGGCGCTGCCGTTTCCTGAGCAGGGACCATCTGCGCCCCTACGTTTTCATTGAGACCATCTTCGTCCGGCAGGGTTGGGGCGCGCGCAGGAGATGCCTCGCTATCAATGAGGTTCGCCAGCCTCACGCGCTGGCGCAGGGGCAGGTATTCGCGCACATCGGTAAAAATGATCTGTTGGATGCTCGTGCCGGCACAGATGCGCTCAACCAGCGGGCGATAGGCAGAGAGCGTAAGCAATACTTGCACGCCGGAATGCTTCAGTTGATAAGTGATCTCCTCTTCGTTGGAAAGCGGGCTGCCCAGCACGACCACGCCTCCAGCTTTGAGCGTGCCATAGACGCCAATCACATATTGCGGCACATTGGGCAAAATGATGGCTACGCGCTCGCCTTTTTGCACCCCTATCTTTCGCAGAGCATGCGCGCAGCGATTGCTGGCGCGATCCAGTTCGCGATAACTTATTTTCTGGCCGAAGAAGATCAGGGCGGGACGGTCTGGGAAATTAAGCGCGGAGTTGTTGAGTATATCGTGCAGCAGTTGTTTGGGTAAGGGTAAAGTCTCCGGCACACCGTTGTCATAATATTGCAGCCAGGGCATCTCGGCCAGACGTGTTGCCTGCGGCACAGTCTGCGCGCTGGCCGCAGGAGGTTGCGCCGGCTGTGGAAGTGTGCTTGTGTTCTTTTGCCTGGCATCAATAAAGCGGCGCATAGCGCGGTTCACAGCATCGGGGCGTTCAAGCTGCACGAGATGAGCCGAGACAGGGATAACCACCTGCTGCGCCCCAGGGATGCTGCGGGACACATCCTCATAGTACTCGCGCATGAACACGTTATCACGATGCCCTAGTATCGCCAGTGACGGCACGCGCAGTTGCTCCATGCGTTCATGTCCGCGCCATTGCGATAAGGCGTAATCGTGCATGCGTTTGAGCGTGCGCTGCGGAGCATACAGAGCCACCTTTATCGTTCTCGCTACCCAGCTAAAGATTGGGTCCGGCACGATCAGCAGGCGGCGCACTATCTCGCGCAAAATGAAGCGTGACGGCACGCTCACCAGGATCAGCCCGCGCACATCGCCGGGATGACGCAAGATGTATTCAGTGGCAATAGCGCCGCCAAAGGAATGCGCAAGCAGATAAAATGGGCGCGCTACATCCAGGCGATCCAGCGTTATCTCCAGATCATTTACCAGTTCATCCATCGTGCAGGGCAATTCAGCAGGATCATCACTCAGACCATGCCCGCGCAAATCGGGAGCCACCACGCGCATCGTTTGCCCAAAGAACTGCAACTGGTACAGCCACTGTGTCGCGCTGCCGCCATAGCCATGCACCATCACCAGCGTCAGCCTGGCATCTTCCGGGCGCATATCGATAACACTGATACGACGGAGTTTCTGTTTATCTCGTCCAACAGGCGCGAGAATGGTTCTGCGATAGAGTTCGATGTCAAACGGCACTGCCTCCCTCCTCCCGGATAAGCGGTGGATTACACGCCACTTAGAATCGCCGCCAGCTGGGCGCGCTCCTGCTCCGTCAACGCCTGCAAGGGTGAGCGCGGGCGACCGCCATAATCGAACATGAGATCGAGCGCGGCTTTAAGACCTGGCACGCTATAGGCGCTTGTCACGGCGGCATTTGCCGGAGCCAGGCGGGCCTGTAACACCCGCGCCTCATCCATTTGTCCACTTTCAAAGAGTTCTTGCACGCGGCAAACCTCGCGCGGGAAGACATTGGCTAGTGCTGCCACCGCTCCTGCCGCGCCGACCGCGAGGGCTGGCAGCAAATAACCCGCGCTTCCGGCGAACACGCGGAAGTGTGCAGGCGTCTGGGCTGCGATCTGCGACAACTTTTCCATATTACCCGCGCTATCCTTCACAGCAACGATATTGGGATGCTCCGCAAGCGCGCAGATGGTCGCAGAATTCAGGTCCAGCCCCGCTGCGCTGGCCGGCATATTGTAGATCACAACTGGCAGAGGACTGTCATCAGCGACGGCGCGATAGTGCGCGAGCAAGGCCCTGTTATCCATGCGTCCTTTGAAATAAAATGGCGGCAGGATCAAGGCGAAATTGGCTCCGGCCTGTGCTGCTTGCCTGCAAAGTGCAATGGTGGCGCGCATCGATTGCTCGCCACATCCGGCCAGGATACACGCCTGCTCGCCGGTGGTACTGCGCGTCATCTCAATCACCCGCATTCGTTCTTCGCTGCTCAGATGCACCGCCTCGCCGTTGCTGCCCATCACAACATAGCCAGCTATGCCACTGTCCGCAATACGCCGGATATGCCGTCGCAAGGTATCCAGGTCCAATTCTTCGCTGGCGGTAAAAAACGTGGGCAGGGGAGGATAAATGCCGCGGCGCAGCGCGGGCGTTTCCATCATAGTTGCTGCATATCTCCTCTCGTTGGTCTGTGCAGATTATAACACAATTCGCATGGCGTACCTCACATTTCTATTGTGCTATAGGACATAGTAAAGCCTGAAAAAAGAGAGTATAGTCGTAAATAAGGAAGAATACTGAAAGATGGATATTCAAAATCAAACCATTGGATTACAATAAGGAGGAAGATACACCATGAAAACATCCATTCTGCGACGCCTGGTAGTAAGTATAGCGATTCTCGTAGTAATGATTTTATTCAGCGCCTGCTCCGGCCTGAGCAACTCACAGAGCACACTGACCGGCTCGGTGGTTTCAGTCAACGCCAGCACCGGCACCGTCGTGCTCAACGTCAACGGCCAGCAGGACTCCATTAGCGGCGTTCCAACCAATATCATCCAGCTCCTGCAGAGCCAAGTGGGCAAAGTCTACACGATCCAGGTGAACACCAACAGCAATGGCACATTCTCCATCGTCGGCGGCACCAACGTCACCCAGGACAACAATGAAGGCACGCCCAATGCCAACGAGACACCCAGCAGCAATGAAACTTCCACAGCCAACGAACCCGGCAGCATCGAGTTCTTCGGCACCGTGCAGAGCGCTGGCGCAAACAGCCTGGTCGTTAATATGCCCGACGGCTCAACGCTCCCGTTTACCACCAACAGCGCGACCGACCTGGGCGACTTCAATAATGCTCTGCCCGGCGTCAACACACATGTCAAAGTTGAGGTGACGGCCAATCCCGATGGCAGCTTTACCGCCACCAAACTCAGCACTGTCGATACTACGGACACCACCAACCAGGTGCAATTCGATGGCGTTACGACTGCAGCAGTCGGCTCCGATCACGTGATCCACTTCGCGGTGGGCAATAAGAGCTACAACTTCAGCATCGCCTCCAACGCTGACCTGAGCGACTTCAACAACAATGCACAGTCCATCCAGAGCGGCGCATCCGTAAAGGTCATCGTCCAATATAGCGGTACCAGCGGTTCAGCCATCGAAGTGGGGATGAACAGCGGAAGTTAGTGAGCATTCTCTAATCCACTTCTCTGGGAATGGTTTTCCCAGAGAAGTGGCGCGCAAGCAGTTCGTATCTTTTCTCCTGTTTATGCGCGGCCCAAGAGAAGTTCCTTCATTCCCATTTTCTGGACTGATTGACCTGTTCTTTCGCACGGAAGGCCTGTTCCAGATCGACCTGGAAACAGTTCGCCAGGTCCAAGAGGTAGCTGAGTACATCGGCGAATTCTTCTTCCAGAGGTAGGTCGCGTGGTTTCGCTCGCTCTTCATACAGCCCGACCGCCTTGCGCATGGCTTTGGCGAGTTCGCCGACTTCTTCGATAAAGAGCACGAACTTCTCGGAGGGACTGTCTTTGGTCCAGCCACGTTCCTGACAAACTTCAGCGAGGTAATGTTGAAGATCTTGCAAGGTGGGGTCGTCTTTCAGATGGGCCATACCAGTATGCTCCTTCCTCTAGAAATGCGCGCGCAGGTCTGCAAAGGTTGCCAACGTCAACAAGCGTCCCTCTTCAGCATGCTGGACATCCTCATGCTCGAGATGCCAGGTGTGGGGGTGAGGAATATAGATCGCATTGAGTCCAGCAGCCAGAGCCGGATTGATGTCAGAGCGTGGGGAATTGCCTACCATCCACGTCTGTCGCGGGTCAACCTCCATCTCGCTCACGACACGGTAGTAGGTGGCAACATCTTTTTCTGGCACGATAACCACCTGCCTGAAGTACTCCTCAATCCCCGACCTTTCGACCTTGAGCTTCTGTTCTTCGATCTCGCCTTTCGTGAGCAGGATGAGGTCGTGCCGGAGAGACAAATAATCGAGCGTCTCTTTGACTCTATCCAGTAATTGCAGGGGATGAGAGCGAATTTGTTCTCCGAACTGGCGTACCTGCTGGACATCTTCATCCTGCAGGTCTCTTTCTGCAAGACGGCGATAGGTTTCGACCAGGCTCCTGGTGAAATTGACCGATCCATAGCCCATGAGACGTTCAACATCATCCAGAACTGCCCGCACCTCCAAAGGTGAGAGTTGAGAGTGATTGAGGAACGTAATAAAGGCGTGAATGGCTTGCTCAAAATAGATATTATTCTCCCAAAGCGTATCATCTGCATCTATCAAGAGGTGGTACCGCATATGCTATCCTTTCCGAAAGCTTTTGTCCTTGCACGGTTCTATTGTCTTTTCACCATTCGTAGGGGCCCGATTTATCGCGCCCTTTGAACAGATCCCTGTGACGGGTGAGCTTAATACGCAAATCGCCTTACCTCACTACCACATATAACAATATACCCGCCACAAAGGCCACAACCAGAAACGCCCCCAGCAATAATAATGCGCGGCGACGTGCCTCGGCAGCGCGTAAAACATTAACACGCTCGTTTTCGGCGGGACACCACTGCGACCGGCGGCAGTTGGGACACAGGGGAAATAGTTCGTAGGGGAAGTAAAGCCTGCTGCCATGTATCTTATCGCGTATCTCCTGGCTTTCAAAGACCGCGTGACAATGTATACAACTCAGCAGCAAATACTCTGCCCAGTCCCTCGCGCGGCACGCGGGGCAGACCGTATCCTGCTGCGCCTGTGAGGATAAAGTCCAACGATGGTGGCAGCGATGACAATAATGCTCAACGTTCGTGGTAGTTCTATGCGCGGACTCTGACGCGACGCCGCGCAGCATACCTTCGCGCCTCAACATCGAGGCATCATCGGGCCAAAGTGTATAGCTGAAGCCGTCCAGTTCAAACGCAACGCTTGTGGCGATTGAGCCATCCAGCTTAGGAAAAACAAAACGCCTGTCGCTGCCCCGCGCAGTCGATGCAGCGCCAGAAGTGGAGGAGTGTTGTGGTGACGCGCTTGTGCCATTCAACCCCCCTCCCAGGTGTTCGGCGCGCTGCACATCATATATCCTGCGCTCATCCGAGTCACTCAAGGTCTGGTAGGCAAGCAGCAAAAGGCGCATACGTTCCTGCGCATCATCGCCCTTGTATACGTCCGGGTGATACTTTAACGCAAGTTTCTTAAATGCGGCTTTGATAGTATCGCTTGATGCATGCGCATCAATACCTAGCAGGCTATAGTAATCTGTAAATGTTTCCATTATTTTATTGCGAGCTTGTCTCTCCATATGATTTTACGTTACAGTCAACCTATTATACACTCATGTATTGGACGTGTCATTAACCGAAAAGTTGCAAATGCTCGACCCTGATGAACCTTGACAACCGAACAGGGTCATCGTGTCCGTAGGGGCCGTTTCCTCTTCCTTACCCGTTTCGGTTGTTACAATTCATCAGGGCAACCACGAGGGTCGTGCTATGTCATAGGTCAGGATAGTATAATACAATAAGCATACTTGACGAAAGGAGGCATCCAATGCGCGAACGCCCTGAAGCAGATCGCCATGACGAGCACGGCCATGAGCATGAGGAGCATACGCACTATCATGACGAGCACGACGACCACGATCACGAACCTGGGGAACATGGGCATGGGGAACACGACGGCGGCCATGGACATGAACACGGCAGGGTAGATGCTGACCTCTATGGAAACAGAGCTGGATTACGCGCAGTGCAAATTTCGACGGCGGGTATGCTGCTTGTAGCAATCATCCAATTCGCCATCGCCTCTATCGGCGGAAGCGCGGGACTCTTCGCCGACGCCCTGCACAATCTGGGAGATGTCTTCACTACCGTCGCGCTGTGGATCGCCTTCGTGATCTCCAACCGGGCCGCCAACCAGCGCTACACCTACGGCTATTATCGTTCAGAAGACCTGGCAGGCATCTTTATTGTGCTGGTAATTATCGCCAGCGCGGTGGCGGGTGCGGTAGAGTCCATTCAGAAATTGACCAGTGGCAATGTGCCAACGCAACTCTATCTGAGCATGGCAGCAGCCCTGGTCGGCGTGATCGGGAATGAGACACTGGCACAGTACAAGATAGCGGTCGGCAGGCGCATCAACAGCGTCCCGCTTATGGCCGATGGCCAGCACTCGCGCATCGACGGGCTAACTTCGCTGGCTGCTTTCGTCGGCCTGGTCGGCGTCAGGTTTGGCTTGCCCATCGCTGACCCCATAGCCGGTATCGTAATTACGCTGGTTATTCTCACCGTCGTCTATTCGACCTCGCGCAGCGTCTTGCAGAGGCTTCTGGATGCCGTTGACCCGCGCATCGTCCCTTCTATCATCAACGCGGCCCAGGAAGTACCTGGCGTCGAGGCGGTGACAGATGTGCGCGCCCGCTGGGTCGGTCATACCCTGCACGTGGTAATGAACATCGAGGTAGAGCCTGAATTAACCCTTATCAAGGCGCACGCTATCGCCGAGGAGGCGCGCCACCGCCTGTTTCACTCCATCAAAGGCATCTCCGAGGTCGTCATCCATACCGACCCCAGCAGCGAGAGCGGCGACCACCATCAAACAGTCGCCCATCATTTGCAACAGGAGGCGCAGCGCCCGGTGGTACAAAGATAATGACTATCAATGCTTCAAGGGAGTGGTCAAAGTCCTCTACTGCCCCAATGCCTGGAACATGTGACAATTGAAAGCGACGGCGCGTTCGAGGTCTGAGAGCCGGATATGCTCATTGGGCGCGTGCGCGCCGCTGCCCCAATATGTCGCATTGCCTGTTGCGGTGAGACCAGGCACGCCCACAAAGCGGCGCAGTGGACCGAGCAGCGGCAGCGTGCCACCGGCAATTGGAACGATAGACGGGCGTTTTCCCTCGAACGCCTCCGCAATAGCCAGAACGCGCTGCACAAATGGCTCGTCCATCGGCGTCACCACCGGTTCGGCTGCGCTGAAGACCGTGATTCGAATATCACTGTATCCCTGAGAATCCAGGTGCGCGCGCAACTTTGCCAGGATATCACGCGGCTGCTGGTTGGGAACCAGGCGAAAATCGATTTTCGCCATCGCCTTTGCTGGCAGCACCGTCTTCGACCCCCGCCGGTATAGCCGCTCACCAGCCCGGCGATATTGCAGGTGGGAGCAAACGACCTGCGTTCCAGCAGGGCCGCACCCGTCAGGTTATCGACGAATTTCTCGACATGATATGCTTCGCGCATCTCCGCCTCTTCGTCAGGTAGGTCCGCTATTACCGCCAGTTGCTCCTCTGTAGGTGGCAACACAGCATCATAAAAGCCCGGAATGCGAACTTGACCATCGGGACTGCGCAAGCTGGCCAGCGCCTGCACCAGGCGCCAGGCCGCGCTGGGAAGAATGGGAGCCGCGCCCGAATGCGTATCGATGCCAGTTCCCTCCACGTCGAGCTGCACATACAGCAGGCCCTTTGTTCCCAACACCATTTCCGGTCGCCCGGTTGAGTCGAAACCGGCCCCTTCCCAAAAGCAGCCATCAGCCTTCAGGAGCGCGCTGTACTTCTCAGCAAAGGCTGCAAAATGCGGGCTGCCAATTTCTTCTTCGCCCTCGATGATCCAGCGCAGTGTGATGGGCAGTTCTCCATAGACCGCCCGTAGCGCGCGAATAGCCGTCATGCGAGCCGCAATCTCGCTCTTGTTGTCGGAGACACCGCGTGCGTAAAGCTTGCCATCGCGCACGGTTGGCTCAAAAGGAGGCGAGAGCCACAGTTCAAATGGCTCGGCAGGCTGCACATCATAATGGTTATACAACAGCACCGTATATTCGCTGCGTCCACGCAGTTCACCATAAATAGCGTCGGGCGCGCCTTCTACCTGCAGCCGCTGCGTCTGGAAGCCGGTTTCAGCGAGCAAGCTTTCCACAAGGTCTGCCATTTCCACCATCCCCATATTTTGAGCGGCTACACTCGGCTGGCGGCAAATACGTTCAAGGAGCTGCTGCGCATCATGCGCATGGGATTGCAAATAGGATGTGAGTTGGTCGGTCATGCTTACCTCTTTCTAGAAGATCGCCAGATATCACCGGGCGAAAATGCCAGATATTGCCAGGGCGACCGCAAGGGTCGCCCGTACCCTATACGCCTATTATATGACGCTTTCGTAATAGGGTAGGGGCGACCCTTGCGGTCGCCCTGGTTCTCAACGCGGCATGCCTAATGTGGCTTGCCATGCTGCAATGTTTCCAGCACGGCGGCTACCTCGCGGCGCACGCGGTCGTTGTTGGTTATCTCCGACTGCACTTTCTCCCAGCCGTGCATAATCGTTGTGTGGTCGCGCCCGCCCAGTTCTGTGCCGATTTGCAGCAAAGAAGCGCTGGTTTCCTGGCGCATCAAATACATGGCTACCTGGCGCGGCCAGGCGATCTCGCGCTCCCGCTGTTTGCCGCGCATGCGCTCAGTAGTCACGTTATAATAGGCACACACGCCTTCCAGAACCTCGGTGACTGTCAATGTCGAGGTCGGCTTGCTATGGGCCTCACTATAAATGTGTTCCAGCGCCTGGGCCGCCAGGCTGACCGTCAGAGCCTCATCGTGCAGCGTAGCGTAGGCAACCACGCGATTCAGCGCGCCTTCCAGTTCGCGCACGCTGCTGCATTCAGGACGCGCGATATACTCGATGACCGACGCAGGAATGGCGAAACGCAGCGATTCAGCCTTTGAGCGTAGAATAGCCAGGCGATGCTCGTACTCAGGCGGCTGGATATCCGCCAGCAATCCCCATTCAAAACGCGAGCGCAGGCGGTCTTGCAGGCTATGAATGGCTTTGGGCGGTCGATCACTTGTGACTACGATCTGTTTATTCGCGCTGTGCAGCGTATTGAAGGTATGGAAAAATTCTTCCTCGGTCGACTCCTTCCCCGCGATAAACTGGATATCATCGACCAGCAAGACGTCAATCTGGCGATATTTCGCGCGAAATTCTTCGGTCTTTTGAAAGCGAATGGCATTAATGATTTCATTGGTAAACTTTTCCGAAGTTACATAGAGCACATTTAAGCCGGATGCCTCTCCCACGTGTCCAATAGCGTGCAGCAGGTGCGTCTTCCCCAGACCCACTCCACTGTAAAAGAACAGGGGATTGTATACCTGGCCCGGATTCTCTGCCACCGCCAGCGATGCCGCGTGCGCCAGTTGATTTGACTTACCCATGATGAACGTGCTGAAGGTATAGCGCGGGTTCAACATGCCCTCGCCTCCCAGCGGCAACAGACCCGGCAGAGCATTATTGACGTAATCTCGCGGCGCGCGCGTGCCTTTTTCCACGCCAAACTCGTTCTCCACCGGACTGTTGTCCGAGCGGCGGTGCGCAACGGGGCGCGTTGGAGCAGCGGTAGTATTCGCCACAAAAGCTGCATCCAGCTTCGATTTCTCCTGTTCAAGGGATGTGAGGCGACTTTTGGGGATGCGATACGTGCGTTTATGTGAAACTGACGATGTCTCAATTGCCCCGTCATTCCTGGACGCGGGCGCCTCCTTCGAGACCACGAAGCGTATTTCAACCTGCCCGCCAGCGACTTCCGCCAGGATCGAGCGAATCAAGTCAAGAAAGCGCCCTTCCAGGTGGGCTTTCGCAAACGTGGTCGGTACGCGCACGATAAATACCCCATCCTGAAAGGAGAGCGCATCCGTCCCTTGAAACCAGGTCGTAAAAGCGGCTGGTTGGACTTTTGTTTGCAATCGCTCTATTGTTGTTTGCCAGATTTGCTTTGCATTCACACTGTATTACCTCTTCGGCGGCATTCTGTACTGTTTGACAGGTTCATGCGTTTGTAATGGTAGGATCGGCAGCGTTCGTATCAAAAATACGGCGCATTGGTTCGGGAAAGTCGTTCACTTATTAAACGAGATACGTCAGAAAAACGGGCCAAATAGGGACTTTCCATCATCGTATAATTTGGGTTGCAGTGCGTAATGGTAGCACTAAATCCCTTTAGTGTAAAGACCTTTGCGGTAGCAAAATTGAGAGCTACCTCACAGGATTCATTTCCTTTCTAATATATACTAGTCAAAAAGGGGGTAGTGTTTGGAAGCTCACCTGAGCCTCCCAATATTGACACCTTTCCGGTTGCGTTTTGAAGAGGAGTTTCCATGTTTGTACCCAGGTTTACGATCCAGGGCGACCGCAAGGGTCGCCCCTACCCTGTTCCGAGGTGGCTGGCGCTCAGCGCGCTGCTGGCTGGCGTTCTGCTCGCTTCCTGCTCGAATCCGTTTGGCGGCGCTCAATCAACTCCAACGACATCTCAGTCTCCTGATGCATCGCTGGCGAAATTGAGCTGGTGCAGCAAGCCAGCAATGTTGTTTCGCGATGAAGGAGCAACTCCCACCCCGACAGCAACCGCCTCTGCCACCGTAACAACTACGCCCATTACGACGGTTACTGCCACGCCTGGCG
>DATGGW010000320.1:0-5793 GCA_035308345.1 Ktedonobacteraceae bacterium
TGGCCTTTCTCGACCTGCTCAAAGGACTGCCAGGTGCGCCGATCCGCCTCGGCATCTTCAAAAAACAGGGCCAAATCCGCTCGGGTGACTGGCGTATTGTCTTTGATGAACAAGACCACCTCGCCTCCAGCTCGCTGTACGAACCGCCCAAAGTCATGATAGCTTTGGGCGGCATCAGCAGTGAGAATGCGTCCTTTGCATAACACCTCGCTCAGCAAGGGCTTGAGGGTGCTGACTTCATTGTGCTTGCTGGCGATGGGGCACTGCTGCAAGACAATGCCGGTCTGCACTTCATACACATGCAGCACCTGCTTCTACGGGTCTTCTCCCCCGTAGACCTGTTTGCCCGTCCCCCTCAAGACTTTGCCATCGATCGCCAGGTGGGTGCTGCGCTGGCTGGCTTGGTTCACTAACCGGCTTGGCTCCTCCCCACAGCGGCTGTGCGCTTCGCTGCGCACCAACCAGGCCGCCAGAATGCTATTCACCTGCTCACTATCCAGATGCGCCAACACATAACTATAGGTATTGGCACACGGCATCCGTTTCCATGAGAGATGTAGCCCCTCGCGCAGCAGCCTGGCCTGATCTGCAATCCAGTCGCTGGCTCCCAACACGCTCTTCATCCCTGCCAACTTCGCTAACAGCAGGACCGCCAGCACCCCTGCTACATCATACTGTTTCCCGCGTGCCTTGCGACCATCTGTCACCTGACGGCAGACCTCGTAGAGCGAGGGCATCTGGCTCATCGCCAGGGATTGCTTTTCTTGGCTTTCCTCACCCAGTGTAGTATAGTCCATAACGAGTCACACCTCGAATGAAAGTGGGTTTTGATGGCTTTCATTCTATCGGATTGACTCTTCTTTTTCACCTACGACTTTTGAGAAGCCCTGAGGAAAGAAGCTCTAACCATATGCATTGACGTTTCGCTTGAGAACGGATATGCGCGGTAGCCAGGACACCGCATCCAGATTCGCCTGGGGGTGGCAGAGGGGAATAAGCAGTTGAGCGAAGCAGTGGCGGAGGCTGGTGTTCGTTCTCAGACGTTTGGTGTCTTCCACGACGCTGGCTACATAGGGCAATACACTCTCGACGCCGAAAATATCCGCATCTATAAGGGTATTCCCGAAAGAGGTAAGATTTTGAATTACATGGGTCGCGAAGAGCTAACATCGAATCTCTCTTCAGGATCACGCAGATGGAAGGACGGCTTCGCAGGGAGCACACTGTCGGCGAGGATGCGGCTATCCAGGCGCATTATCGCGTTGGCCACGAGGTTCGAGACACCCTGAAGAGATTGGGTGCGGCCATTGCTCACTAAAACTGAGCGCTAGAGAATGAAGTGAAGGGTATACGAGTCAGATCTCAATGGTTTTTTATAGGCCGATTTGATTGGTGAGTGTTACGAAATGTCTATTCGCACTCTGAAAGTAATGAAGGCAGTTTACGTTGGCTTCTCTAGCCAGGTTCTTCGACTTACCTGTCCTGAGGAACGCCCGTACTGATGCCTATCATACGTATCGCTTTGCCGGCTTCATCGTGAAGAACCTGGCCCTGGATCCTCTTCCAGCATCGTGTGCCATCGACTAACCCGGCGCGAAATTCAACAGTGATATCGGTTCCCTCTTCAAGAGCTCGTCTCATCTCCTGGTCAACCAGGGAGCGATCTTGGGGATGAACCAGTCCCATGAAGGTTTCATAGCTAACGCCCAAGCCGCCCCCGACATGACCAAAGGGCGCACCAAGGGGAGCGGACCAGCGCATGAGGTTGGACTCGATATCCCAGTCCCAGGAGTCCATATGGCCGACTTCCAGGGCTATGCGCAGCTTTTCCTCACTCACCCACAATGCCTCTTCTTCCTTCTTTCGCTCGGTAATATCGCGGACGGTAGAAAGCATAGCGATTCTTTGGCCGTCATGTGAAATAAAGTGATATCTGGATTCAACGAAGCGCTCGGCGCCATCGGCTCTGCGAACGGGACCGGCAAACGATGAGCTGATAGCTGGGCTCTGGAAGATATAGTCGTACAGCTCATGAGCCGTTTTGCGCTGTTCTTCGGGAAAGATGATGGAAAAGTGCTTCCCGAGGACTTCATCTTGTGAAAAGCCATAGAGGTGAAAATACGCCGGGTTGGCGGCAAAGACGGTTCCATCGGGTGTGGAGAGCGCCATCGCATCAGATGCATATTCCCACACCGCGCGAAAAATACGCTCACCATCTTTTAGTACTTGTTCAGCTTGTTTAAATGCCCGCTGTTTCTCTGACGCAGCGTCTGACATAAAGAGGTCCCATACTCCCTACCAGAGTAGTATCATGCGTTCCAAATTCGTGATGATGAATGCATGAGATCATTCAGTATCACGTTCTAGCGGAAAAAAGAGTTTCACAAGAGAAGTGCTTTTTATCAGATAAACTCTTACCCATCTTTCCACATCAAGGCGTCCTGTAGGTATATGACCCAGGTACAACAGCGAGGATGCCTGGTTGAACATGCTCTACGCAGAACCGCCAGGAGAATGGAAAGGAAGCCCATGCTCAAATCTGCTCACACTGCTGACGAGCCGAAATCGTCGTTTCAACATGCATCCCTCCCCCAGGCTAGCGATGAAGACTTACTCTCTGCCATCGCTGGAGGAGCCGTTTGGGCGATGGAACCGCTCCACCAACGGTACAGCCGCCTGCTCTATTCGCTGGCCTTCGCCATGATTGCTGATTATCAGGTTGCTCAAGACCTCACCCAGGAAACCTTCTTAGCGGTTTGGCGACACGCGAGCGCCTATGTTCCACAAGCAGGAGCGGTGCGGAGCTGGCTCCTCTCAATTTTGCGCCACCGCACCATCGACTATCTGCGCGCTCTTCGTCGTCGCTCCTGCTTGCAGGAGGTCAGGTGGGAGCAGGTCGGGGAAGAAGAACACCCTCTCCTGCCTGATGCCTGGGATGAAGCATGGAGGTCTCTACTGGGCAGCCAGGTACGTGTAGCGCTCATGCAGATTCCACAGGAACAGCGTAAGGTGATCGCGCTGGCGTATTTTCAGGGATGGACGCAGTCCGAGATTGCCCGGGAGTACAGCATTCCCCTCGGCACCGTGAAAGCGCGGATGCGCCTGGGTTTACTCCACCTGAAGCAAGCCTTAGTCCAAATGGGTGTCACAGACCTGTGAAGGACTTCCATTCTGCTGGGTAGGATTTACTCCCTCTCTGCTGAGGGCAAACGAAACTGAACTACTGTGTATCGCCAGCTTGTTGCGAGGCCATTTGTCTGAGCCGGGTGATGATGGTCTGCATATCTCCTCCGAGGTAGACGCCAGGAACCCGTGCAATGAGATCGGCGTGCCGCTCAAACGCCTGCCCACCGACAACCAATGCTGGGCGCGGAGGAGGGAGTTCCTGTACCTTCCGTCCCAGTTCGATCACTGCTTCCAGAGAGGAAATGTGCGTCACAGAAACGCAGAGAAGCGCGGGAGACAACTGCCTGACTGTCCGCAGGAGACTCTCAGTTTCGATACTTTGACCCAGGTAGGCAACGCGTAATCCAGCCCGACGTAACAGCAGCGCTAACATGAGCGGGGCCAACTCGTGTAATTCGCCAGGAGCACAGCAGGCAATCACCAGGGGATTCATATGACTGGTAGGCATGGCGTGGAGCAGATTGCTCAGCCAGGCATGGAAGAAGGCACTGGCAAAGTGTTCCACTGAAACAGGGAGCAGTCCCTGCTCCCAAAGTTCTCCAATCTCCCAGAGCGTCGGCGTAATCAGTTCGGTGCAGACTTGCTCGATCGGGTAGATGGCCAATATCGGGGCCATCAAGCGGCTGGCCGTCTCTTCGTCGAGGCCGTTGAAAGCCTCAAGCAAACGCTCTCGCACGAAACGCATGTTATACGTTACATCTTTCTCCTGCCTGTCGCCCTCAGCACTCGTAGCGTGCGTACCCACAGCAGCGGTTGAGACCATCTCCTGAAAAGGTGACGTGCTCTCTGGAGACAAATCCTTTCGATGGAGCGGGTGGTGTTCTTCCTCAAGATGGCGATAGAGGGCGATGGCCTGGCTGATCGACATGCCTGCGTCAACGCGATCTTTGAGCCAACGAATGAGAGCGATATCACGCTCTGAGTACAAACGATAGTCATTCTGTGCGCGTTGCGGCGAGAGAATCGTGTAGCGGCGCTCCCAGGCTCGTAGCGTCGGAGCAGCTACCCCCGTTTGCTGTACCACGGCCTTCGTATTGAAGAGAGGCACGTCAGCGAATTGCTCCTGGTCTGGCCTCTCAGCAGGTTTTTCTCGCACCATGATCCACTCTCCCCATGTTTTCCAATGCCTCATCGCGATTTCCCAGCGTGAGGTAGTGCTTTGATATTACGGCAACCATAGCATAGTGAGCAGGCAAAGTCTATGCTTTGCATACGATGTGTGAAGGCTCTGGGGCATCCCGCAGATCCTTAGGGCAAGTCAAGCTTTTCATCTTCTCCTCTTTAAGATGCGTGCGGAGCGCAACGTGGGTAAGAAGCAGGCTGTGAATTCTCTTCTCGACCATACCCGGTTCGCTGCATCCTTCTTCCTTCGCGAAATAGCACACGTTTGAGTCGGCACACTTCCCTCTTTCGTATAATATATATTATATGTTTGTACATAGTTTGAACACGCTAAACGAAAAGGAACAGGAAGTATGGCAGCGCTTCTCACAGACGAGCCGACAGCCCGTTTTTCTGAGTCGATGGAGAGTCAATGTGCAGCGTCGGCTGCTGAACGCCAAGAAAAGGCGAAAGCCGATGGGATGGCCGAACAACGCATCCTCGCAGCTCGCGCCCTGCGAGGGGATATAGGCGCCTTTGACGACATCGTCGACCGGTACAGCGGACTGATGTTACGTACCGCGTACGCTATTGTAAGAGATCGAGATAGTGCGGAGGATGCGGTACAAAACGCGCTCATCCAGGCATGGCACCATCTCCCCAGCTTGCGCGAAACGGGAGCGCTGCGGCCCTGGTTGCTGCGCATCGTCGTCAATCAGTGTATTAGCTTCAAGCGGCGGATCGCACGATCCAGGATGTTTCTCTCCCACTCATTCTCTGAGCAGGAAGCGTTTCTCGCGTCTCAGGTAGCAGATGATGCTAAAGGTCGCATGGAGCGCGGTTGGGACCTCGCGCAGGCGGTAGAGCAATTGCCTGCCAAGCAGCAACATGTCATCGCCCTCCACTACTATCAAGGCATGACGCTGCCAGAAATATCGCGAAGGCTGCAGGTATCAGAAAACACCCTCAAAAAGCGTCTTCAGGCAGCGCTGGGCAATCTGCGCCGCCTGTTGGGGGACGCTGAGGGAGACGAAACTACGTTCTTGCCAGATTCTCAAAAACCAGGCGGCTCGTGATAGCAGCAGAGAGCGGTACATCGGGAATGCCCAGCCGGGATGGGTTCCTGCTCCCACGAAATACAGCCCATCTAGATGATGCGAACGATCGTGGGGTCAAAAGTACGCAGGCTGTAGGTGTAAATCCCAACATTAAACGGCTCATCCCACGGGATGCGCAACGAGATGTAAGCAAGCGGGCAATAAAGTAAAGGAGGGAACTTGCGAAAGGCGACAAAGATGCTAGCCCTCATGAGCGGCTCAGAGGGAAGAAAACTCGTCATCGAAACAGCGTCGTGGTGTAGCAGTTCCTCCTGTCCTAGTGGCTGGCGAGGCATGCGGGAACGTCGGCCACCGTGATGCGCTGCTGGGGCGGTCCCGACCAGGCATTGTAGGCGAGCCGATCTTGCCAACTCCAGCGGTGATGCGACCGCACCGCTCGTGGTGGGCG
>DATGGW010000321.1:0-5049 GCA_035308345.1 Ktedonobacteraceae bacterium
CCTCTCAGACCAGCTACCGATGGTCGCCTTGGTGAGCCATTACCTCACCAACTAGCTAATCGGGCGCGAGCTCATCTTGGGGCGTCTCACTTCTCGCGAAGTAAAACTTTGATTGTTGCCAATCCTATGCGGTCTTGTCGGCGATTTCTCGCCGGTATTCCTCACCCCAAGGGAGATAACCCACGTGTTACTCACCCGTCCGCCACTCCCTCTTTCCCGAAAGAAAGAGGACGTTCGACTTGCATGTGTTAGGCACGCCGCCAGCGTTTATCCTGAGCCAGGATCAAACTCGCCATCCAAATGTATGTTGAATCTCTTTCTCAGAGATTCAGATGCATTGTGAATGAGTTATCTCCAATTGACAGGTTATGATTGTTACCTTATATGTTCCTTACCACTCTTCAGTTGTTCAGGTACGCGCGATGCTTCCGCACCTCTTCGCGGCTCGACGGTTGCCCGCGAGTGCAAGTGAGATATTACCACTGAGTTTGCGCGCTGTCAAGTACTTTTTTTTGTGCATTTTTGGAAAAGTATAATATTATTAGCTTTTCTTTTCACACGTGCAATACGTCTATCAGCCACAGCGCAACCACCAGGAAGATCATCAGACTAATTGCCGCGATAATTGGGTCGAGCAGCGGCGCGCTTACCAGGCTTCCGCGCAACCGCAGGCGCTGGAGTAGTGTAGGCAGCGCCAGCCCACAGATGGCGGCCATCAATAAGCTGAGACCGAGACCGAGGCCGACAGCGATGCCCAGCAGCCACGAGTGGAACAGCAGCCACGCCAGCGCGCCTACGATCACGCTGGATAGCACCCCGCCGATGGTCCCCAGGCGTAGTTCACGATAGATGCCGCGCCAGAAATCCGCGCCACCGGCGGAGCGCAATTGCCATCCTGCCACACCCAACGCCTGGGTGCCTACGCTGCCACTCGTCAGCAGCAACATGGGCAGCAGGCATATGAGACCGTTCAGGGCCACGCCCGAGCGCAGTCCTGCCATGAAGCCCGATGATTGAATGCGCGCGGCGTTGGTAACAATCGCAGCGCCGAAGACCTGGTAGAGCAGCAGAGCCAGCGCGAAGCCGACCACTATATTGACGCCCAACCAGCTTACGCGGCTGAGAGCGGAGCGCAGCGAGAATTTTTTTTCTTCCTCAAACTCCTCGACGCTGGCTCCGGCCAGTTCAGAAAAATCTTCCGCCTCTTCCTCGTGAATCACGTCGATAACATCATCGACCGTCACCAGGCCCACCAGGTGATTATGCCCATCGACGACCGGCACGCCAAGCAGGTCATACCTGGCAATAATACGCGCCACTTCTTCCTGGTCGGCGCCGGTCTTTACTTTGATTACATCTTCGTCCATCAGGGCTATTAGCCGTGTAGAGGGTTCAGCCACCACCAGTTCGCGCAGTGAAACAACCCCGACCAGGTGTCGTTCATCATCCACAATATACAGGTAGTAGATCATTTCCAGGTGGGCCGAGTGCTGGCGCAGGTGCGCCAGCGCCTCTTCAACGGTCAAGTTCTGGGGTAGAGATAATACCTCGGTGGTCATGATGCCACCGGCAGTCTCCGCTCCATAACGCAGCAGGTCACGAATAGGCTGCGCTTCATTGGCGGGCATCAGGCTCAGCAGGCGTTCGGCCTCTTCCAGTGGAATATCCGCCAGGATATCGGCGGCATCGTCCGGCGCGAGCATCTCAAGCATATCCGAGGCGCGCTCCGGGTCGAGTTCGCTCAAAATTTCGTACTGGCGTGTGGATGTAACCTCATTCAAAATGCCGGCAGCCGTCTCGGTATCCAGGCGTTCAAGCACAGCGCCGGCCTCTTCAGCATCGAGTTGTTCCAGGATATCAGCGATATCAGCCGGGTGCAGGTCGGCCAATTTGGTATGGCTGACATTCAGTTGAACTTGCGACACGATACCACCGGTGGTGGTTCCCGCCGCTCCCGCCAGGGCTGGCGTGAGCTGGCTCGTGGCTACTTTAACAACTTGAATCGGCTCGATATAATTCCAGGTGATGGTGCGCTCTGAGAGATGCAAGGGAAGCAACCTGCTCACCCATTCGATGGGGGTGAGAACGCCCAGGCGCCGCAGCAAGCCGCTGAAACTGATATCCGCGCCGATCAGCCTGGCAGTCCCTTTAACCTGCGCCAGCTTCAAGTCATTGACTTTGACCACGCGAAAACCCTGTGTATCGACAATCTGCTTATCCAGCAGGTCGCGTCCAAGCAGTAGTTCATCCTGGTTTGGCGTGTAAGCTTCGATGCGCGCCTGTCTGACCGTCAGGTGAATGCGCTCAGCTTCCAGGTTCTCGACCTGGGACCAGGGAATGACGATATCACTATTGCCGGGCGCGATAAATCGGGTCCCTACCGGACTGGAGGGCGCGATAATCAGGGCTGTGACAGTCGGGAACGTTTCTCGAAGTGAGACAGAGATATCTTTAAGAGCGCCCAGTCGATATCCGTCAATATCAAAGATGTTCTTATGGAGTAGTGCGCTTAAAAAAATCAATGGAATCACCGCCTTCCTCATGGTGGATAGAAAAAGCTGCACACATATTCACAGTACTGTGGATATGTGGAAAACCCCTCACCGATATAACAGAAGTTACATGGCAATAAGCACTTTGCGGCCATGCTTGCAGATTTGCTCAGGTGACACCTGATAAATCAGTGCGTGCATTCCATGCAAAATGCGTTTTTGTAAAAAAGGGGGAAGGACGCGATAAATCGGGTCCCTACGTCAGGGTGTGTTGGGAAAAACCCCTACAAGTTGAGCTGGCAGGTGAGAAAATTCTAGCTCGACATCGCATCCATGATTGGAGGATGATATGGACTCATCGAGCCGCGCAGGAAGAGGGTAGAAGAGTGACAATACCCGATGAGGAGAAGAACAATCCCACGAGCAGGCACGAGAAAAACACACGCCTACTATGACTGGGGCCAGCGTCCATGTCCCTCACCTCCTTTGCCCGTCCAATTGCTGCGAGTACCGGCGGCGGCGTTATCAGGAACGTCTAAAACCTTGCGCGGCGCGCTACGACAACTGCGGGTTTGACGAATTTTTTGTCTTGTTGGAGTATAGCACTTAATAGTGGTTTGAGCAAGAGTTCAGTAAATCTTACCTACCCAAATCTCCTGTGCGTTTCACCGATGTTATAAAATGCCTTTTCAGTAAAGCGTGGGAACAGCGCCAGCGCATTATCCTTTTCGCGCCAGAAAGCTATCATCCGCTATGGTTGGAATAGCTCTGCGCCTGGGTGGGTCTGGGGAAAACCTGACAGCGTTCTTGCGCCGGGCCTGACGTATCAGGCGAGCCGGAAGATATGGTTCCATGGCGCGCAGCGCGTTGAAATAGACCTGCTGCTGCTCCTCGATGATGCGCTGCGCGCCAAGCGACCACCACTCAGCGGGTGTGAAGTACTTTGACACATCAGCTTCCGGGCCGCTGCGCCCGAACCACTGGATCAGGTGCAGGTTGTCGGACTGCGTGAGCCAGATAGCCAGTTCGAGCAAGTCAGGATTCTCCGTCAGCTTCGCCATGCTGTAGACGTGCCCCATGAGCTGGAAGATGTTCTGCTGCGCGCCGTTGCCCGTGAAAAATTCCATGCCGCCGCTGCCCGCCCATGTGCTGGGATAGACGGGCAAGGGGAGATGATGCAGGTGTCCCGGCAAGCTGTAGCGCTCAATCAGCGCGCCGGGCGTTTGCGTGGTGATGTTGCGCCGCGCCAGAGCGCTGGGCAAAGCGCGCATAAACTCGAAAATGCCGCTGTCCTGGCGATGATGTTCCCCAAAGGTCTCGAAATCCCAGCCCAGGAAGACGAAATCACCCCGCGTCTCCGCGATCCAGTTGGCGTAGGTATCGGCGTAGAGCGGATAATTTGACCAGCTTCCGTCGGTAAAACGATAGCCGACATCGTCGCTCAATTTGAGATGGCGCGCAAACAAATAGGGCGCGCTCTCGCGCTCGTTGTCTGCCACCAGGCGGCGCGGGAAACGCCTGCCCACAGGCGCCGGCACGGTTTTTCTGATGGTCGGAGGGTATGGCTCTTCGTCGCTGTAGCGATAAAGGTGCGTGCTTTCGCGCCATTGCAGCACCCACTCGCGGCCATCCAGCAGCGCGCCGCGAAACCCGGCGGTGTCCAGCGCATTATAGAGCACAGACGACATGCTCATTTCAGTGGTGTCGGTGATGGTGGGTCGTTTGCCGAAGATGCGCTCTATTTCATCCGCCATCCAGCGCATGCGCACCACAAAGGTGGAGATATCCAGCAGGAAGAGGAAACTATGGTACGGTTCGACGCCGATAAGCTCCACGGTTTCTTCGGCGACCAGCTCGCGGAAGAGGTCGAGCAGCGCCGGATCCCATTGCTCGGCCTGGCGCACAAACGAGAGTGAGAAGCCGAGCGAGAGGCGCAAACCATGCCGCGCCATCTCCAGAAACATCTGCGCGGCAGGATAATAGCACGTCTGCGCTACTTTGTGGAAGTAGCGTTCATTCATGCGCTCGTCAAACAGGCAATGATAAATATCCTGTATGGACGCGCGGCGTGGAATGGGCTGTGCCGGAAGTTTCAAGCGGCGCGGCTGGTGAATCACCGTGTATATAGCCAGGTCTGCAACCATGCAATGGGTTCCTTATGTAGGGACGCGATTTATCGCGTCCTCGTGGCGTTATTGCGCATTGGTGGACGCGATTTATCGCGTCCCTACAAGCAGGTAAATCAGGCGAAAACGATGTCCTGTT
Organism: Ktedonobacteraceae bacterium; assembly: GCA_035308345.1. Taxonomy (GTDB): domain Bacteria; phylum Chloroflexota; class Ktedonobacteria; order Ktedonobacterales; family Ktedonobacteraceae; genus CF-113. The sequence goes on from DATGGW010000321.1 coordinate 4,758, forward strand.
TACGCGCCAGAAATTCTAATTTGCTGGCAAGGTTTTCAATCACCTGGTCCCACAAGAATTGTTCGGCGGTTTGACACCCGGCTTTACGAATGCGCTCCTGCTCTTCTGGATGGCGGCGCAGGTAAATCAGATAGCCCACAATCTCGTCGGGATCATCGGTTTCGGTGACTATGGCGTTCTCAAAGGAGATGGCGTAATCCTCGCCGGTAGAGCCGGTGACGGCGATGCCTTCGGCAGCCATGACTTCGAGAGCCACCAGTCCAAATGGTTCGTGGCCACTGTTGGCCAGGGT
>DATGGW010000322.1:0-20979 GCA_035308345.1 Ktedonobacteraceae bacterium
CATTGAGCGGCCAAAAGTGCGCAATGGTCCCTCAGTCACTCATCTCAATACTTTAATCTATGTGCTTATTAATGTACGCGCTCTACAGCGGGCGAAATCCATGAATAGACGACTTCTACTCAGAGAATAGTTCCGACCCTCATAATATCTCCCTCGCCAGTAATTTAGCGCATGCCTTGATCGCAAACTTGACCAAAGTACGCTGCATGGCCTCATCAGGGGAGGGGTGACCCTCGCGGTCGCCCTGAACGGCGTCTGGTGGTCAAGATGCCCACAATGCTCAAGAGCAGCAGCAGCGCGCCCAGGCTTAGGCGGCCCGTGGGCTGGCTCAAATCCAATACGGGTGGCAGTGTGGGCGCTGTCGGCTCTATACTACTCCTACCAGCTCTTATTGAGGAAGACGGTTGTGGTGTTGGCTGCACAGCCTTGTCTACCGGTGTCGCTTTTTGACGACCAGTCGCAATTTGAGTGTCAAGAGCATGCGGAGCGGTGGCGTGCTCCTGCGGTATTGTTCCTGCTCCGGGTGCAGTATGAGTGACACCATTAAAGCTGGGAGTTGATGCCGTTTCCGCTGCGCCTCTGCCGAAAGGAATATTCGCCAGCAGGCCAGACATGATGAAGAGGAAGCCAATCACAGCCGCGAGGGTACACACCGCCCGCACGGCGCGCCGCAGTGTATAGTGCTGGAGTCTACCTTGCTGTGCTGGACGCGCCTGCGGGCGAGCCGCTGGTATTTGCCTGGGCGCGCTAGCAGCTGGCAAGGTGAAAGAGCGCGGCAGCTCAGGCTGCGGCATAGCATGTAGCAAGACGACGGTGCGGCGCAGTTGTGCCAGGGCGCTCTGGCAGCGCGGGCAGTTTTGTAGATGAGCATCAAAAAAAACTTGCTCCTGGTGAGTAAGCTGCTTATCTAGAAAAGCCGATAGCTGCTCAGTTGTCAGATGCTCCTGCTGTGTCACGCCGATACTCCGTCTCTATATTGAATTTATTCTCTATCAGAGAGTAAACGATAATTCCCCGGTAAAAGTTCCCTGTGCTTCAATAAGTAGCGGCGCAGCCGCACCCTGCCGCGCGCAATACGCGAGCGCACCGTGCCAAGCGTGGTCTGCGTGGCAACAGCGATTTCTTCGTAGGAGAGGCCCTGGACATCGCACAGAATCACGGCCACGCGCTGATCGAGCGGCAATTCCTCCAGTCCGCGTTGGATGACCTGTTGCAATTCCTGGGTCAACAAGGCCTCTTCGGGGTTGACATCCTGTCCGGTTTCGATTAAGGAACTCATGGTACTGGCCGAGTATGGTTCATCTTCGTCGGTCAGGCTGTCCAGTGAATCGACAGGGTGACGATGCGCGCGACGCCAGTGATCGCATGCCTGGTTAGTAGCGATTCGCAGCAGCCAGGCGCGAAATGAGGAACCTCCCCGGAAAGATGGCATGGCGCGGAACGCTGCAAGAAATGTCTCCTGCGTCACATCGGCAGCAATATCACGATCACCCAGCATGCGCAGAATCACCGTAAATGCGGTTTGCTGGTAGCGCAATACCAGTTGATTAAATGCGCCGACATCCCCACGCTGGCTGCGAGCAATAAGCAACTGCTCATCCTCGCGCGCTGTCTCTGCCATACAATGCCTCACTCCCGTCATTTTGGCAGGGCTTGTGAATGATTGCCAGGGCGGCCGCAAGGATCGCCCCTACCCTGCCCGTCATTTTGGGGTCTGGTGTAGCATAAAACTGCTCTTCTATACTATACTACGTTGGTTGTATTGCATTCCCTGTCATGACTTCCTTAGTACCGCCCAAAAGTACAGAAATGGGGCTTTCCGCCGGCTTCATCCGTTAATAGTTAGGAGGTAAACTGTGTATCTAGCCCTGGAGCAAGAGAATAATAGAGATGAATGATAGGCACCATATTGTAAAACAACCACTTTATGGGGTAGGACAAGTATTTCATCGTTGCGGTCAATGGATAGCGCGTATGCTGGAAGATCGGCAGCTTGGTGGCAAGCAGAATAGTATCGCTGTGCTCGATGGTGTGCGTGCAATAGCTTTTCTAATGGTGATGGTATTTCATATCAACCGCATAACCGGCGATGCTCTCTGGAACAGGATGGCGAATCAATTGACCTCGTCGGTTTCAACGGCTGGTGGTACGGGTGTGACACTCTTCTTTGTGTTATCCGGTTTCCTGCTATTTATGCCGTTTGCTAAATCGCTGCTCTTTGAAAGTCAATGGCCGCTTGCGCGTGTCTTCTACATGCGCCGTGTGCTGCGTATTGTTCCCGCCTATTATGTGTGCCTGTTCATTATCATCTTAACGACGCACCCCGAATACCTGCAACGCGACCACCTGAAATATCTGTTCCTCTTCCTTACTTTCTTTATGGACTCGTCGCGCGTCACTTTCAGGCAGATTAATGGCCCGTTCTGGACGCTGGCGACCGAGTGGCAATTCTACATGCTATTGCCGATCATTGCCATTGTATTTCTGGGGCTGGTTAAAAGTATTCCGCAACATCGACGTTTCGCGGCTGTTACAATGTGTATTGCATTACTTATCCTCCTGGGACTTGCGGTGCGCGGGCTTGGTCTTTATTTTTTAGATTACCCCACCAGGACCGTGTTGGTGCCTCGCTCCGTTCTCAACGTGATCCTGTTTTTCACCTTTGGTATCACGGGCAAGTACACAGAAGATTTCGCCGTTGGCATGTTCATCAGCCTGTGCTACATCTATGTGCAGCATCCTTCTACCAATCGCAAGTTCGCTGAGACGTGGCAGGAGCTCAGCCTGTGGCTGTGGGGCTCCGGCATCCTGATATGGGTCTTCGATGCGATGTGGCATTTCAACCATGAAATGCATGGTTGGCCTTTTCTAAATGGCCTGCTGCCCGCCTATGACTGGATCAACGAGATGATGCTCGCCTTTGGTTTTGGTGCGATTATCGCAGCTATCTTGTATGGTCCGCGAGTGCTCCAAAAACCTTTTGAATGGGCGCCCCTGCGCTGGATCGGCTTAATTTCCTATAGTCTTTATATGTGGCATCTTCCTCTGCTCATCCTCTTTCAATCGCAAGTGCTGCCGCTGCTGCATCTCACCAACAAATTCGCTGTTTATGGTACGTTCTGGATATGGGGCATCTTCGTGATCTTTCCTTTCGCTTTCCTCTCCTATATGCTGATAGAGAAGCCCTGGATGAAGCAAGGCGATCGCTGGCGCTCGGTGATCGAGAAGAAGCATCGTGAAAAACTCAAGGCGCTGAAATTACCTCAAACAGAAGTGGCAGATGAAGCAAACGCTGCCGCACCACAGGAGGCTATGAGCAGGTAGTTTCCAGGGCGTGGGCTTGTCCCCGCCCTGGTTTCTGTGAAACTGCCGTTATTTCTACATTGACACTCCCTGGACTGGATGACTATAATACTTTACAGAACCGCATATCATTTGTTGTGGTGAAAGTTGTCTGATTCGCTGAGGAAGCAGCAGCACCCGCCCCTAATGTTCTGTCGGATGTCGCCTGCACAGTTCCAGAGCGAAGCGAGTATCCCTGGAGGAGACCTTCTATGGCTACCACCGATGGACTTGAAGACATCGTAGCAGCGCATTCCAGTATTTGCGACCTGGATGGCAAACAAGGCAAATTATCGTACTATGGTGTTGATATTCACGATTTAGCGCGTTACTCCTCGTTTGAGGAGACTGCTTACTTGCTCTGGCATGGCGTTCTTCCTACAAGGACGCAGTTAGAAGATGTGACAGCGCAGCTTCAGACCAATCGCACGCTTCCAGCCCCCGTCAGTCACTTTATGCGCCTGTTGCCTAAAACGTCTACGCCAATGGATGTGTTACGAACTACTGTCTCCGCGCTCTCCTCCTTCGACCCTGATGCGGGTGACAACTCTCGTGTAGCCAATGTTCGTCGTTCAATCCGCCTCACTGCAGTCATGCCAACTATTGTAGCGGCCTGGGATCATATACGCAGCGGTAAAGAGTCTGTTGAGCCTCTGGCCGGTGAAAATCACGCCACAAATTTCCTGTACATGCTGAATGGCGAAATGCCCGATGAATACAATGCGCACGTGCTCGATACCGCGCTGATTTTGCATGCCGACCACGAGTTGAACGCCTCGACTTTCGCGGCGCGTGTCACGGCTGCCACTCTCGCGAGTATGTATGCCGCCATCACCTCCGCCATCGGCGCGCTCTCCGGCCCGCTGCACGGCGGCGCGAACGAGCAGGTGATACGCATGCTCCTCAAGATTGGTGAGGTTGATAAAGCGGAAGCATACATCGCAGACGCGCTTGAGCGCAAACAGCGTATTATGGGTTTCGGCCATCGCGTCTATCGCACAGAGGATCCGCGCGCGACTCACTTGCGCCAGATGTCGGAAGAACTGGGCAAACGCGCAGGCGAATCGCGCTGGTATGAAATGTCGCGCATCATCGAGGACTACATCAAAGCCCATAAAGGTCTCTATGCCAACGTTGACTTCTACTCTGCTTCTGTCTACTATACGATGGGCATTCCGATTGACCTGGATACGCCTATTTTCGCATGCAGCCGTATCTCTGGCTGGACTGCTCACGTGCTGGAACAGTTCGGCAATAACCGCCTGATCCGTCCTCGCGCCGAATATGTCGGCCCGAAAAATGTGCATTACGTGCCACTTGGCGAGCGGGAGTAAGCTTCTGGGGCGGCTGCGTGATCTGTAGGGACAAGGGGATGTTGGGTGTGGATGTGGGGGCCTTGTGCTTGTCCAGAGGGGTTGGCGATGACCGACGGGTATTATTGTGTCCGTTGATAGGCAACCCACCAGGACGAGGACAAGCACAAGGCCCCCACATCCGCTCTACACCGCCCCTTGTCCCTACAGGACGAAAGCATTACAACAACTTCTGCACATCCTTCTTCATATCTGCGTAACTCTGATAGCGGGCCGAGCGTTCCTCCATGAGGGCACGGTTCAATATGGCTTCTAGTTCGGGGGAGATGAGCGGGTTCAACTGGCGTGCTGGAGGAAAGACGGGATAGTGCGGCGGCGCGTAATTGGTCAGCGCGTGGTGCATAGTGGCGGCCAGCATGTAGATGCAGGTGCGATGGTCATAAGGAATATCCTTCACGGGTATATAGGGAGAGAGCAGGATTTTCTGCGTGGTAAGGCGTCTTGCCAGTCCTGGACGCGCTTCAGGCGGCGGCGGCTGGACCTGGAAACCGACCAGCATGGCTCGTCCGCGCGCATTTTCGATAATGATGTTGGCGGGCGAGATATCGAAATGGCGCAGGGGCGGTCGCTGCAGTTCCATGGCCATCAAGATATTGAGCATATTGTTCATATAGCCAATGACTTCGCGCTCGGATAGGGGCTTGAGCAGCTTTTGCAGCAGTTCTTCCATATTTTCCCCGTCGATGTAATCTTCTACAAGATAGTAATGTTTGCCTTCCGCGAAACGATCCAGCACCCTGGGGACCAGGGGATGGCGGAATTTTGCCAGGGATTCGGTGGCTTTTTCGTAGTACACGATCTCTTTGCGGCGGCGCTCGATGGGATTATCCGCGCACTCCCAGCGCTTCATGATTACCCGTCGTTCACGATTCTTAGTATCGATGGCAAGCGACGTCGTCACCTTTGTTTCGTCGCTTTGTTTGAGCACATGCTTGATGATGTAGCGTTCCTGCCGCACGCTGACGCCTGAAAGCGGACTGCGCGCTACCAGGTTCGGCGGGATGGTCAGACGGCCACAATTGGCGCAGCAGCGCTGCCCGAAACGCACGGGGGTATCGCAGTAAAGACAAAGGCGATCATCATAGTCTGCGCCGCACATGCTGCACCGCTGCGCACCGCTGCGATTCTGGTGTCCGCAGCGCTGGCAGACATAGCGTTGCAAAGCCGTTTGAACGGCGCTGCTATACTTCTCTGCAAACTCGATGACGCTGCGGTAACGCTGGCGATGGTCTTTAGCCAGCGCGCGCAGCAGAACCGCGCTGACCTCGACAGGAATACGCGGGTTCCACTGCTGGGGAGAAGGTGGCTGGCTACGCAAATGGGCGTTCCACATCTGCTCAATTTGTTTATAGAGGAATGGCGGGCGGCCCGCCAGTAATTCATAGATGCAAACGGCCAGCGCGTATTGGTCGGAGTCGCGCCGGGGATTGCCCTGCCACTGCTCCGGCGGCATGTAGGGCGCGGTTCCCGTCACCTCGCCCAGCGAGGCGTGCGTTTGCATGCCAAGATAGAAAGTCGCGCCAAAGTCCGAGAGCAGGATTTGCCCGTTACGCCCTATCAGCAGATTACCTGGTTTGACATCCTGGTGAATCAGCCCATTTTCATGCACGTGATAGAGCGCGGACGCCGCCTGTTGCAGGTAAGGTATCAGTTCTTCAGCGAAAGCCAGGCGTCTGCTGCCGTCCTCTTTACGAAAGAGGTCGAGGATAGTCTTTGGCGCGTATTCCATCACCAGGTAGGGACGACTATCATCGAGATGCCCGAAGTTGTAGACGGGCAAAATGTTGAGGTGCTGCATGTTGGCGATGCGCTGCGCCTCGGCAAAAAAACTATCGCGCGCTTTTTCATTGAACTGGTCAACGCGCAGTACCTTTAACGCGAGGATGCGAGCCAGCGGCGCGGGTTCGCGCACCTGGTAGACATGCCCGTAGGTTCCCGTGCCGACGAAGGAAACAACTTCATAGATGCCGAGGCGCGCTCCCTGTACGAGGAAGTCGCAGCGCTGGCAGACTTTCGCCGCATCGGGGTTCTCATGTCCCCCAGCTGGTCGTGGATTCAGACATCGGGCCACAAAAATCTATCCTATACATTTTATTGATGATGTAATGGCATGCTGGTACTTCTCATAAGTATGTACGCTCTTGTGGGTTGCGGGTTGCGGATGCAATTAGGAGTACTACCTTTCAGTTGTTGCCTTGTCTCCATTCTTACTCTTCATCCTCATATTGAGGTAGTCCTCTTGATCTGTTTCTTTCAGGATAAAGAAGAAGCCATGCCATAGTTCGTCATCTTCTTTCAACGTCCACGTATTCCAGGCAAGCGGTCCATTCCGGCTTTCCTTGGTGAGCACGCATCCCGCATGCTCTAGTTGTGTTTTGTAATGAGCGGCCAGCGTCGAGAGATCAGTATTCGTTTCAAGGGTACCATCAGAATGAACTGATTTTCGTTAACCAATCGTGATAAGAGAAAGAATCGGTAATTCTGTCGATGTTGTTCATGGAGATGCTTGTATGCAAAATAAGATACTTAAACGTAGAACTTCCCGCTCTCTATTGCATGGAGTGATGGTACGCATTATAGCGCCGTTGCTGCTCTTTATGCCGGTGCTGGCGAGTTGTAATGCGCCTGCGCCACTTCAATATGTGCCTGTCGACCTGGGGATCCCATCTCAGGCATTAAACTCACCGGTAATTGGGCCATTGCCGGATACTACGGAGCTGCATGTGCGCATTACCTTTAAGGTCAGCCAGGAGGTGATTAATAAGTTGAGCAGCCAGGTGCATCCGCACCAACCCTCGCATCTTGAAAAGCTGGCAAATCAAATTGGTATCGATGATGCCACGTATCAGAAAATCAAGGCTTTCTTCAATCTACAAGGCATCGTATTGAACTTGAGTAAATTGCGTACCAACCTCAGTATCGACGCGAAGGCCAGCACCTTTGCAAAATTGTTTCAGACCCATTTTGTCGTCCATAAGTACAATGGGCGCACCTTTTTCACGCCCGCGACGCCGCCTAAATTGCCGCGCTTCATAGTAGACATGCTCGTTGCTATTACCGGGCTCGATAACTATAGCACCGCGCCGCAGCATACCTTTGCTGTTCAGCCTGCCAGCAATCCGCGCTCGGCGTATTATCCCGCGCAAGATTGCTACCCGCTGCAAGATACATTGTTGCCGATGGATGTAGCGCATGCCTATGGCTATGATCAACTCTGGAACAAGGGCTGGCATGGCGAGAATATGACGGTGAACCTGGTCGAGATAGATGGTTTCTACCAGGATGATATTCAAAACTACCTTGATTGCATTAACTTTCAGGGCAATCTGAATGTCGTCAGTGTGGATGCGCAGCCTTCAGATGCTGTTGGGGAGACCGCCCTGGATATTGAAATGGTGGCGGGGCTGGCCCGTTCGGTCAATATTGTTGATTATCAGACCGATGGCAATTCCAGTGGCGACGTCTGGTCGCAGGTGAATGATGAATTGCAACAAATTCTCAACGACAACACGAATAACGCCAATGCGGGAAGTGTAGTCAGCATCAGCCTGGGAACGGCAGAGGGCGATATTACCGGCAGTGATCGTAATGCCATTGATGCGAGCCTACGACTTTTGACGCAGGTCGAACATATGCGCATTTTTGTCGCCAGTGGTGATTGCGGAGCCTTTAGTGACCGCATTTATCACGATCTCTCGGTCAGTTTCCCCGCCAGTGATCCCTGGGCAACTTCGGTAGGTGGAACGGTACTGAACGTGGATGGCAGCCAACACCGGGCCGGTGAAGTCGCCTGGTCGGATTCATCAGATCTTTCGACCTGTGAAAACCAGTGGGGAAGTGGCGGCGGCAATAGCCAGGTGTATGCCCATCCTGGCTGGCAAGAAGCCGGTGGCATCAATAATCAATTCTCTGCCGGCAATCATCGCCAGATACCAGATATAGCGGCGGCGGCATATGCCCTGGCGGTCTTCTTCAACGGTCAATGGGGGGCAGTCGGGGGCACCAGCGCGGCAGCGCCCATCTGGGCCGCGGGTATGGTATTAGTGAACGAGGGCTTGATCCAGCAAATTAGAAAATTTACCGCGTCTCCCCAATTGTTCTACGTGGTTGCTCAAGGATGGGACGGCCTGCACCCCTATTATGATGTGACAAGAGGAAATAACCTCTATTATCCCGCCACCCCTGGATGGGATTATACAACAGGTCTTGGCACCCCGAACCTGGGAGATTTCTACTATGTTCTCTGTCAAAGGCTGATGAGCGCATCCTTTTAGCATAAGCTTTTCTACGGAAGTGTTGTGCTACGCTACTTCGGATGAAGGAAAGCACAAAAAAAGCAGAGATCACCAGCCTGGTGGCCTCTGCTTTTAATAGCAATGCTCTGTATCGGTCTAGCCTACGCTGCCCGACATCTCCAACTGGATCAGGCGGTTCAGTTCGACGGCGTACTCCATCGGGAGTTCCTTCGTGATTGGCTCGATGAAGCCGTTCACAATCAGGGAGTAGGCTTCAGACTCGTCGAGGCCGCGACTCATCAGGTAGAAGAGCTGGTCCTGGCCGACCTGCGAGACGGTGGCTTCGTGGCCGACCTCGGTCTGGTTCTCTTCGACGCGAATGGTCGGGTACGTGTCGGTGCGCGCCATCTCGTCCAGCAGTAGCGCGTCACAGCGCACGCTGGATTTGGTGTGGTGCGCGCCAGAGTTGATACGCACAAGTCCACGATAGGAGGCGCGGCCGGTACCCTTGGAGACCGACTTCGACAGGATTTGCGAAGTGGTGTATGGCGCAAGGTGCGTCACTTTCGCGCCCGCGTCCTGGTGCATGCCATCGGAGGCGAAGGCCACCGAGAGAATATCACCGCGCGCGCCCGGCTCCATCAACAGTACCGCCGGGTACTTCATGGTGACTTTCGAGCCGAGGTTGCCATCGACCCATTCCATCGTGGCATCGCCGTAGGCAGCGGCGCGCTTGGTCACCAGGTTGTACACGTTCTTCGACCAGTTCTGGATGGTGGTATAACGCACGCGCGCGCCCTTCATGACTTTGATTTCGACTACTGCGCTGTGCAGACTATCGCTGGCATAAGTTGGCGCTGTGCAGCCTTCTACATAATGGACATAGGAGCCAGGAGCGGCGATAATCAGCGTGCGCTCGAACTGACCCATGTTTTGCGCGTTGATGCGGAAGTAGGCTTGCAGCGGAATCTCCACGCGCACGTTTTCCGGCACGTAGACAAAGCTGCCGCCGCTCCACACCGCGCTGTTTAGCGAGGCGAACTTATTGTCCGAGGGCGGAATGACGGTGCCGAAGTGCTCTTTGATAATGTCGGGGTACAGGCGCAGCGCGGTATCCATGTCGGTGAAAATCACGCCTATCTTCTCAAGATCTTCGCGCACCTTGTGATAGACGGCCTCGCTCTCGTACTGCGCGGTGACACCGGCCAGGTATTTACGCTCGGCCTGGGGAATGCCCAGGCGATCAAAGGTATCTTTGATTTCGACGGGCACATCCTCCCACGTCCTGCCCTGCTCTTGCACCGGTTTAATATAGTAGTAGATGTCGTCGAAGTTGATTCCAGAGAGGTCGGCGCCCCAGGTGGGCATCGGACGCTTCTCGAAGAGGTCCAGGCTCTTGAGGCGGAATTTGCGCATCCAATCGGGTTCGCCCTTCATCTCGGAGATCTGCTCGACAATTTTGCGATCCAGCCCCTTTTTGGACTTAAAGGCATAGTTCTCAGCCACGTGAAACCCAGGACTATACGCCTGTTGCTCCACATCGAATACCTGACTCATAGAATATACTCCATCTTGCAGGTGATTACCTGATAATTTACTATCAAAAGAAGCTATCGGCTTCTATTTGCTAATCCTTAGCTCTTTACTCGGATTTACTTGTATTATATGGCTTCTGACCATGATTGTCAAGTCGAACATGACCGCTAGGAGCTGTAAGTCTTTGCTTTGAAGCGGTCTTCATAAGCAATCCGTTGTATCTCCTGCCAGGATAAGGTTTTTTTCAGACGGCCTGCCGCGCCTCGAAGTGAAGCGATAGTGGGATAACGTGGGACCCTTATCCGTACAACCCCTTCATCGTCAATCACAAAGGCGATTTTGTCGTTGGTCGCGAGGCCAAGATATTTACGGACTTCCACGGAAATATTTACCTGTCCTTTGCCGGTGATAGTCGAGACGATCTCTTTTATATAGTCTTCCTGTAGTTTTCCTGTGATTTTCTGATCTCTGTCTGGTAACGAAAATATACTACTTTTCCTTACTTTTGTCGATTGGTCGTATATTGCACCTACCTTCTGAGTAGCTCCTGTTTCTTCTCGCTGTGCTATGGCTGGGAGAAGAGCGTAACAAGGAAGTTGCGCTCTCCTCTTTATTTATGTGCTAGAGATCAGGCGCGGCGAGGCCATGCGCGCCAAGCGAGAAGGAGAGTTCGCCGCCGTGGTGCAGATCGTGCTCGATCACGTGCCAGGTCACCCACTGGCGCGAGAGTTCGTATGGCTTGCCCCATCGCTCGCCTCTGAAAATATATTCCATATCTTCCGGTGTCCAGCGTTGCAGACATTCCTGCCAGGCGCGAAATGTAACCGCCAGGCCGCGCACCAGTTCAGTGGTGGATGGGACATCACCATCATATTTCCAGTGTGCAATAGCCATCGCCTCTGCGTCCAGGCTGCCATCACCTATAGCGAGAGCCAACCAACCGGCGCGCGTGTGTACAATATGCTTCGCGAGCTGGCCGATCGAACGCAAGTTTGGAGATATTCTGAGTTCCAGTTGTTCAGGCGTCAGAGGCTCGATGGCCTTGACAAGATGGCTCTGGTAGACATCCCAGCCTTGATAAAAGTTCCAGGGAGAGACGGTATTCTGTGTCATGTTTTCTTGCTCCTTGTCATATCGTATAAATATGTATTCAACTGAACTGGCGAACACTTATTTAATAGTATACCGACATCAGCCGACAACGTCCCGCGAACGACCAGGTTTTCCAGAGTTTTTCGAAAGTCGAGCTTCAAGGGCGACCGCAAGGGTCACCACCCCACATCATCCACCACCCCCGCCCTTACAATGACTACGATATTTGGCCGCATCGCAACTTTCGAAAAGCCCTGCCAGCTTTTCTACCACGAATTCGTACACCCTCGGAGTGAGTCATGAACCTACTTGACGGTCTTACCATGACTTGCTATTATGACTGCGGCATTTGGAGAGGCTACATTCTTCAAATGAGATTGCGCCCGTAGCTCAGTGGATAGAGCATCGGTCTTCTAAACCGCAGGTCGTGGGTTCGAGTCCCGCCGGGCGCGCCTCCTCGCAATTAAACGTATCTCTTACTAATCGTGGTCTTCATGAGGAAGTGGCAGGATTATTGCATCAAGTGAGCAGTAAAAACAGGGTGACCACGAGGATCACCCTGGAGAATCTATTGGCTGGACGCTTAAGGGGACGACATCATTCGTGTCAACTGTGAATTAGCTCTTAACAGCTCTCGCCAACTTGGAGAAAGACGGGCCTTTTCCTTTGCGACCTGGGCCGATGAGCCTGCCTATCCAGAGAAGCATGAATGTTCCAGTGGTGAACGCTGCCAGTGTTATTTTCGTCAAGTCAAGTACGGGTTCAATACGCACACCATCTTTAGACATCACGATCACGGCAACCGGGCGTCCTCGACTGCCACCGCCGCCGCCACCGCCGCTGCCCGTCGAGTTTCCTTGTTCATCGACGGGGCCGGAACCAGTTCCCATACCCAGACCCACGGCGATTTCAGAGCAAGGAATAATAGTTGCTCCATCACGCTCTACGGGCTGTCCGAAAACGGTATCCACGCTCGCGCTGTTCACTAGCTGGCCCAGTACCTGCTCTAAAGAGCCTACAACGGGTGACTTTGCGATTTTCTCGTCAATCATGTTTGTGTCTCCTCCTTCTCTTAAGAAACGACGACATGCCGAAGGCTATTGTCAATTCGACCAGTGTAATGCTGAAAATGATACGCGAGGTAGTATCCTTGATAGGTACCCTGCGCCATGTCTGTCCCTGCTGGACCTCAATGGCTGCCGGTCGATTCCAGGTCAATCCACCGCCCGGCCAGCGCACCTTCATCGCTCTCGTAACAGGGATGACCTGCCCATAGCGAGTTGCGATGGGTTTTCCCCTTGACGTATTGACCTGCAAAATGGGTTCTTTCGCTGCTGATTGCATACCTTTATCGCTCACTCTATCCAGTTAGAAACGCGCTACAGAAGTAAATATCCTGATTCCATAGTATCATATTAAAAGTCTGCTTCATGGCGACCGCAAGGGATCGCCACTACTATACAAGACGAGTTCGACGGGCAATAGAATATAGTAGTGGCGATCCCTTGCGGTCGCCATGCCGTCGTTTCTCATCTCGTAGAGACTCTTAAGTAGCTGACGTCCAGGCGTCACAAAGCGCATCACAAATGAACAGCGGCTTATTACCACTCGCCATGAGGATCAATTGTGATCGCGCCTGCCGGTCTGTCCAGCCTGAAAGGGCGGATGAGGTCCGGCGTGACCTCCGTGACGATCGCTTCGGCAAGTGTTTTGCCGGTGATCGCGGAGAGCATAATGCCTACGCTGCCATGACCCACTGCCAGCGTCACGTTCTGCCAGCCGGGCGCAGGCCCCAGCACGGGCAGATTATCCGGCATTTTCGGGCGCAATCCCGTCCACATACGTTCAATCGCGCTCTGCTCTAATGAGGGGATGAGCCTGATAGCCGTACTGAGAAGCCATGCCACGCCACCAGCCGTCAGTTGTTTCTCGAAGCCAGCTTCTTCTTTTGTCGCGCCTACGATGACCGTGCCATCCTGTTTGGGCGCGAGATAAATGGCCTCGCCGAAAATAATATGAAGGAGTGGTGAGGCGGGTTGGCGCAATGCCAGGATTTGCCCGCGCTGCGGAGCGACGGCCAGCTTTATGCGCAGCCACTCACTCCACTGCCCAGCCCACGCGCCAGCCGCAATAACAAGGTGATCGCAGGCAATTGTTTCGCCCTGAGATGTAACAACACCTGTCATCCTGCCGTTATGCTGCTGTATGCCTGTAATGGGAGTGTGGCTGCGCAATATTGCGCTAGCATTGGCGGCAGCCTGTGCGAAAGCTTTGACCACTTGCGAAGCTCTGATTTGCGCTTCTTCGGGAGCGTAGAGACCTGCGCACACATCAGGTGAGAGCGTCGGCTCGCGCCGGCGCGCTTCTTCGCCCGTCAACCAGTGTAGCTGCAGGCCCAACGGCAGCCATGCCTTCATACGCTTGCGCAGATTGGGTACGTTTTTCGCATTGCGCACCACACGCAGCGCGCCCGTTTGCTCGTATTCCATGCGCACACCGCTTGCCTCTTCAAGTTCCGGCACGAGCGCGGGGAAAAGAGCAAAACTGGTAAGCAGCAGATCCGCAAATGGCCCCGCGCCGGACAGCGACCCCAGCGGCGCGAGCAGACCAGCCGCCGCGCTCGAAGCTTCTCCGCCAATCTCGCCCCGCTCTATGACGGTAACAGCTACGCCTGCTTTACGCAGGTGGTAGGCGATGGAACATCCGATCACGCCGCCGCCCACGATGACGACTTCGGTAGTAGATTGCATATGTATGCGCTTCCCTTTTCTATTTCTTGCAAAAAATCCGACCTATCCTGTTTCACTGTCTATACCGGGCAATCGCAGCATCTCTCCTGAGATAGTATATCTTCTATCCAATAATTAGAGCCATATCGACAGGGCTAGTGAATCATTGCCAGGGTGACCGCAAGGGTCGCCGACGATAGTTGCAATCTACCCTGATGCAGTACCGGAGTGAATCAATGCCAGGGCGACCGCAAGGGTCGTCCCTACATACACGCGCAGGACGGGAATGCGCTATGATATCTTTAGAGTGAATAAATTGCTGATCGCTTCAAGAGTCGCCAGGAGGATATCTTTGCTCCCACTGATCTATACCAACGCGGCAGCAGCCGGGATATTCCTGGTCGCCTGCTTGATCTGGAACGTTCCAGAAATAATAGGCGCGACCAGGCAAACGGCGAAGGCGTCCAGAAAAGAAGCATCAAGACAGGATCGTGGCTCCATGGGCATACTGATCGGGCTGCTCTGGTTCGGTATCGCCTTGAATTTCTTGCTCGGCGGCTTGTTTCCGGCAGCAGCTATAACCTGGCATCGAACAGTGCTCTTTGGTATCGGGGTGGCCTTGATCCTCCTCGGTGTCGCCTTGCGCTGGTATGCCATCTGGACGCTGGGGCGCTACTTTACTCGCGATGTCGCGGTTTCCGCTGATCAGAAGGTGGTGCAACACGGCCCGTACCGTTCTATTCGCCATCCTGCCTACAGCGGTACGTTCTTGACCATGTTGGGCGTAGGTCTTGTGATGACAAACTGGGCCAGCCTGGTCGCCTTGCTCGCGTGCGTGCTCATTGGCCATATGTACCGGGTGAGCGTTGAGGAGAAGGCGCTCACCCAGACCATCGGTCAACCGTACATTGAATACATGCATCGCACAAAGCGCTTCATCCCATTTGTGTTCTAGCAGCGCGGCAGTAGTGAACGCCTACCAGGCTACCCATATAGAGAAAGCAGAAAGAAAACGGTGTTGATCCTCTTGATTGTACTCATTATACTCCTCATCATTTCACTCCTGTGGGTGATAGGCTTTCTCCTGGTCACGGATTTTTCTGTTCCTTTGAGGGATGCGCGGCAGTTTCACCGTGTGCTCGTTATTTTCCCTCATGCAGATGACGAGGCCATCACTTGCGGGGGATCACTGCATCATTTCTCGGCAGGAGAAAGTGCAGTGACATTGGTGATTCTGACCAGAGGAGAGAGAGGTCCGAACGCAACACGCAATGGAAACCTCAAAGACATTCGGACGAGAGAAGCCCAGGCAGTGACAACAATCCTCGGCATCTCCAGGCTCATCCAGGAAGACTTTGGCGATAGCGAATTGCACAATAAAAAGCAGGAACTAACGGATTTCATTGCTGCCCTTATCGAAGAGGAACAACCTGATCTTCTTATCACCTATGATCTCTCCGGCCTTTACGGGCACGCAGATCATATTACCTGTTCCGAGATCATCACCGGACTGAAAAAAACCAGGTTTCAAGAGATTCCTTTATGGTATGTGACGTTTCCCAAAAGAGTGCTGGCAGGAGTCAAGTCACCTGAATATATGACCACTGATCCCTATTTTGAAGAAAAACAGGCATTCCCCACACATAAACTCTTCATTGGAGGCAGCGTATTTCCGAAGATCAAAGCATGGTATACATATAAGAGCCAACGAGCCTCTTTGACGAAAGGCATCAGTAAATTTATTCCAATATGGTCTTTATGGTTTTTCCTCTCCATGGTGCTTTTTGAATTCTATGCAGAGGTGAGTTAGTTCATAGAAAAGCATACAGTATAGAGAAGAAGGACGAGCATGCAGAAAACAGAAAAAGCTTCACGGAAAGCCTTGCGCATCATTGCTCCTGGCGTTGGCGCTGCAAGCTTGCTCATGGTACCGCTAGCATTAGAAGTCCGACTGAAGCGGGCAACACAACCTCTGACAGATGCTTGGCAGTATCTGCCTGTCGAACCTCGTCGTTCCACGCTGCTCGGCATTAGCTTTCGCTTGCCGCAAGTTGCCATGCTGGGATTAGATGCGCGAACCACGCTGCAAACATTGCTCACCTATCCGTTTCAACTCATTCGCCTGGGGGCGTACTGGAATCGTATGGAACCGGAACCAGGAATATTTCATACTGATGAGCTTGATTGGCAGGTCGATGCTGCCGAACGGGCAGGAATGCAGATTATTCTCTGTGTTGGTCCCCTGAAAACCTTCAGCTATCCTGAGTTCTTTGTGCCGGCCCACCACCTCAGGCCTCCATTTCAGGAACATACCCTTATCAAGCCGTCTGCTTATCCAGCACTGCTTGCAGCCGCGACAGAATTCATCACTCGTGTTGTGGAGCGGTATAAACAGCGCAAAGGGATTGTGGCCTGGCAACTGGAACACGAAGCCGTGGATCCACTGGGGGTAGAACACTCCTGGCGTTTGGATGTGGCCTTTGTCGAAAAAGAAGTCGAAGCGCTCAGAAAAGCCGATCCCACCAGGCCCATTATGATGAACGGGTTTTTGCCGGCCTCTTTGCCTGTGCGTCTCTCCCAATGGTGGCGCACGCGCGATCAAGGTGACTCACTGGCAGTAGCGCAGCGCGTGGCAGATATTGTAGGGATCGACTACTACCCGCGTCACGCACTGATGCCTGTTGGGGCTAAAACACTGTACCTGGATGGGAGCGGTAGGGGCCGATTTATCGCGCCCTGGCAGCAAGGGAGACAGAAGCAATTGTTCGCCTGGGCGCGCGCTCATGGGCAAAAATTGATGATTGCCGAGGGTCAGGCAGAGCCGTGGGAGACGGTGACGACTCCACCCAATCCAGACAAGCAGGGAATGTATAGTTGTCTGCCGGAACAAGTCATCACCAACTATAACACCTGCATGAGCTGGTCTCGACAGGAAGCATCCCTTTATGCGTACCTCTTTTGGGGAGCAGAGTATTGGATGCTCCGCAAGCAGTGCGCTGATTCAAGCTATCTTCAGGCGTTTGCTCGCATCCTTGAACATGCCTGACAAGGCCCAGTTGTTTTTGTGAGGCGTCTTTTCTTTCATGGGATTGTGCGCCAAACTGTTGAGAAACTCTAGAAGGAAAAAATAGTATGGCTGTTCTCTTTCAAAAAGGAAGAAGATACCGGCCCGTAGGCCCGTCGTACAAGTGGATCGCTTTGTCGAATACCACCCTGGGTGTACTGATGGCCAGTATCGACATCAGCATTGTTTTGATCTCGCTCCCGGCCATTTTTAATGGCATTCACATTAATCCGCTCGCTCCCGGCGAGACGAACTATTTTCTCTGGCTGCTGCTCGGCTATATGGTGGTGACGGCGACGCTGCTGGTGACGTTTGGACGCATCTCCGATATGCTCGGTCGCGTCCGGCTGTATAATATGGGCTTTCTGATCTTCGCCTGTGGAAGTATCTTGCTCTGGTTAACGCCTGGCACGGGTTCTACCGGCGCTATTGAGCTGATCGTGTTCCGTTTGATTCAAGCGGTCGGCGCCGGCTTCCTCTTCGCCAATAGCGCCGCGATCCTCACCGACGCCTTTCCCACCAACCAGCGTGGCCTGGCGCTGGGTATCAACCAGATCGCCGCTATACTCGGTTCGGTGATTGGCCTGATCCTGGGCGGTATCCTGTCTTACTATAGCTGGCGGCTGGTCTTCCTGGTCAGCGTTCCGGTGGGCATTGTTGGCACGGTCTGGGCCTATCTGATGCTGCGCGAGACCGCCACGATCCGCCAGCACCAGCATGTTGACTGGGTAGGCAATATCACTTTCGCCATTGGGTTAACCGTCTTCTTGCTCGGCATTACGTATGGAATCGAGCCATACGGAAACTCGCCCATGGGCTGGGGCAATCCGCTGGTGATCGGCATGCTGGTCGGCGGCGCGCTCATGCTGGCCATCTTTATCTGGGTCGAACTGCACGTCCCCGACCCGATGTTTCGCCTGAGCCTCTTTAAGACTCGCGCATTCGCGGCGGGTAACATCAGCAGCTTCCTGGCCAGCATCGCGCGCGGCGGTCTGCAGTTCATGCTCATCATCTGGTTGCAGGGCATCTGGCTGCCGCTGCACGGCTACGATTATGCCGTCACGCCGTTGTGGGCCGGAATTTTCTTACTGCCGCTGCTTGCGGGTTTCGTGGTGATGGGGCCGCTCTCCGGATGGCTCTCGGACCGCTATGGCGCGCGCTTCTTTTCGACGACAGGTATGCTCATTCAGGCCGTCGGCTTTGTGCTGCTGACGGTGCTGCCTGCTAACTTTACTTACACCTGGTTCGCGCTCATCCTCTTCATGCTGGGCATCGGTCAGGGTATGTTCTCCGCGCCGAATACCTCGTCGGTGATGAATAGCCTGCCGCCCGATCAACGCGGCGCGGGGTCGGGCATGCGTTCGACCTTCCAGAATGCCGGGTCGCTGGCCAGCATCGGCGTTTTCTTCAGCATCGTAATCGCGGGCCTGGCGGCGTCGCTGCCGGGTACGCTCTCCGGTGGGCTGACTACTGCTGGCGTGCCGGGCAGCGTGGCCAACCAGATCGCCCACCTGCCGCCCACATCGGCGCTCTTCGCGGCCTTCCTGGGCTACAATCCGATGGCGAATCTCCTGCCGGCGAGCGTGCTGCATACGCTGCCCGCTGTGAACCAGGCCAACTTATTGGGCCACAGCTTTTTCCCCAACCTGATCTCGCCGCCTTTCTTGCAGGGGTTGCACGCGGCATTTTATATTTCAGCGGCCATGTGTATCATCGCTGCTACAGCCTCGCTGCTGCGTGGGAAGCGCTACATCTACGCGCAGACTCTTTCGGCGAGTGAGGTGGCGCCCGTCGATCACATGCCTATCGCCCAGGCCGAGGCATCCGCCCTGGAGTCCGAACCGTAGTCACGCTGCCTGACTCGCAGAGGTTCGTATTTACAACGATAGCGGTCGGCAAGACTGGCGTTCGATAAACTGCGTGGGGAGCACCATGCGGGGCATTTCCATCGGTTCCCCATTGATCAGGCGCAGGAGCATTGCCGCTGCTGTGCGTCCCAACTCCAGGCGTGGTGCATGGATCGTGGTCAAAGGGGGGCTGAGTAGTTCGGTGAAAGGGAGGTTATCGAAACCAATCACACTCATATCGCCGGGTACGGTCATGCCCGCTTCGCGCAACGCCCGGTAGACACCCACGGCCTGGCGATCGTTGCCAGCAAAGATCGCCGTAGGTGGTTCTGGCAACGCAAGCAAAGCTTTGGTCGCGGTATAGCCATCAACCTCGTTAAAATTTCCAGCGCACTCTAACTGTGGATCAATGGGCACATGGGCCGAGTCCAGGGCCGCGCGATAGCCAGCAATGCGCTCGATCGCATCCCTTGTCCGCGCGGTCTTGCCGATATAGGCAATGCGCCGGTGCCCAAGATTGATCAGATGCGAGGTCGCGACAAAGCCTCCTTCCCAACTGGTGATCCTTACCGAAGGCACCATGCTCAGCAGGCCGCCCTGGTTATGAATGAGCACAAAGGGCAGGTCCGAGCGTTCAAGATATTCGATAGTCTCCTCAGATGGAAGGACCACGAGAATGCCATCCATGGAGTGATCGGTGATTGTATCGATCCGGTGTACCTCTTCTTCGGGTTGGTCATTGGATGAGGTCAGCACCAGGCGAACCCCTGCCTCACGCAGTACCTGAGCCGCTCCCACGAGAATTGGCAGAAAATATTCGTCGTCCAGTCGCGGGAAGATCAGGTCCACCAGTCCGGTTTTTCCCTTGCGTAAAGCGCGGGCCGCGCGATTGCGCACAAAGCCGTATTCCTCAATCACATGCTCAACTCGTTCGCGGGTTGGCGCGGCCACATCTGCACGCCCATTCAAGACCTTCGAGACAGTTGGCACCGAGACGCCCGCAATTTGCGCAATTTGCGAGATGGTTGGGCGCCCATCCGCGCTGTGCCTTTTCGCCATCGATATAACCTCCACAATTTTCAGAAACTTTCGATCTCTATTATAACACATCAGCAGGAGAAATACAGCTTTATAGGCGTTTGCTTGTAGAATGCCGCGAAGAAGCCGGTAAAGTACGTAAATAGCCTTGACAACCCCTCCCAAAATCAGTATATTTACAGATATGTGAATGATAACGATTTCGTAAGTTATCGATAATTCTCTTTGAACGGGTGTTTCCTTATAACCCTGCGGAGCATATGAGTTCAACAGCAGTGGAGACTCATCCAGGCAAAGAAAGGAGGGGCCAACTAAGAGAAAAAATGTGTCAAGCGACAAAAAATTCCGGTTTAGCAGTGACCTCAGT
Source organism: Ktedonobacteraceae bacterium (assembly GCA_035308345.1). GTDB lineage: Bacteria > Chloroflexota > Ktedonobacteria > Ktedonobacterales > Ktedonobacteraceae > CF-113. The sequence continues at coordinate 20,624 of DATGGW010000322.1, forward strand.
TTTGAAACCAGTACCTGGTAGGTAGTCCTCTCTCGAGAAAACAGAGAGGAGAACTATTAAGTTCTTATTTCCAGATCCAAAGGAGGTTTCAGACGATGCGCTTTTTCTCGTCTTTCCCAGGGCGGCGACGCTTTGCACCCGGGTTTGCTTTCGTCGCTGTTGCGTTCATGCTCATGCTTCCCCTCGCCGCCTGTGGCGGTGGCACAAGTTCGGGGAGCAGCGCTACCGCTACCGGTCCGGTGACCTTGACCTACTGGGCCTGGATACCGAACATGGATAAGCAGGTGGCGCTTTTCAACCAGACCCATCCCAATATCCACGTTAACCTGGTCAATGTGGGAGCTGGCCCCCTGGAA